>NZ_QXXA01000014.1 GCF_009911265.1 Senegalia massiliensis
TAATCCATAAGTATATGATAAAAATGATAATGTAATATCATTCTTTTCTTTTAATATAAATGCTCTATACTCTTCTTTACTAGTACCTATATACTCTATACCATTATTTTCTATGTTTTTTATAGTGTTTACTATCCCTGTTTTACCAGTATCTAAAGAATGATTATTTGCAGTTGTTAATATATCAATCCCCGAATATTTTAAAGCATCTACAGTAGAATCTGGACTATTAAATGAGGGATAACTAGATATAGGCATTTCACTTCCTGCAGTAGTAGTTTCAAAATTAGCTATTGCTATATCTGAATTTTCTAAATGGGGTTTTACATTTTCAAATACTCTTTTAAAATCATATTCTTTTGTATTATTATTATATGCAGATTTAAGTTGAGCACCATGAAACATAATATCACCTGCAGCAGATAGTGAAAGAGTTGAATACTCTGGACTTTCTTCTACAATTAAGTCATCATTTTCACTTTCATCGTTTTCTTCTACTTCATCTACATCAATATATGAGCACCCTAGTATACTAAGAGATATAAATAATACTAGAAAAAATAACAAAATTTTTTTCACAATAAATCACCACTTTCATACTTTATCTTTTGATTTTATAAAATTTAACTTATTCTCTCATATAATTTTATACTATCATCTAGTTGCATCATATCTGCATCTGAATCACTAATATCTTCTAAAGGTGCTCCCATAACTACTAAAATATATTCTTGCCCACCTTTTACTCCAAGTGTTGCCCAACATTGTCCAGCTTTATAGGTAGTTCCTGATTTGCCTCCTATAATTTCAAAGTCTTCTTGATTTACCCCAATAAGCTTTGATAATACTGTTGATTCTAGCATTATTCCATCAGGATGATCCAAAGTAGATGTTGTTTTAAAAGTTTCTGTAGTAAAAATTTTTTTGAATTGCTCATTATGTAAAGCATAGTCTAAAAGTTTAGCCATATCATAAGCTGTAGTATATTGATTATCATCATCAAGACCTTCTGGATTTGTAAAGTTAGTATCTTTAAGTCCAAGTTCAGAAGCTTTTTCATTCATAAGACTTACAAAACTTTCAACACTTCCTGAAATATTAACAGCAAGGGAATTTGCTGCTTCACCTCCAGAACTTAAAATAGTACCATATAAAAGATCCCGATATGTTACTAATTCTCTACCATAAAACCCTGCCATAGAAGAGTTTTTATCAACCATTTTCTTATAAGTTTCTACATCTATAGGAACAACAGATGATAAATCATCTATCTGCTCAAGGGCAACAATAGTAGTCATAATTTTAGTAAGAGATGCAGGATATGCTCTAGACTTAGCATTTTTTTCATATTCCATATTTTTATCTTCTCTATCGAATAAATAAATATAATTGCTAGAATATTCATCTGCAGAACTATGACTTTTACCTTTATCTAAATTACCACTGTCTTTATTAGATTCATCTACAAATCTACTAATATAATTATCAATAAATTTCTTTGAAATTTCTATAAAATTAAACTCGTCACCTTTATCTTCAGTTACAACTGTTATATATAATAATATAAATACGGTTAAAATAATTAAAAACTTAAAAATACTTTTTGATATTTTCATAACTTACCTCCTAATTTTTCTCATAAAAAATACAACTTAATTCTTGATATAATCATATCAAAAATCAAGTTGTAATATATTAACTCTTTCTTATTAAATACTTACAACTTTCTTACAAAGTTAAAAAGGAATTCTTATATTCATTTCTACATATTCATTTTCACTTTTAGCATTAATACTTCCACCATGAGCCTTAATAATTGATTTGGCTATTGCAAGTCCAAGACCAGCACCTCCTGTCTTAGAACTTCTAGAAGAATCAAGTCTATAAAACTCCTCAAATATATAATCTAATTTATTTCTAGGAATTGTTGGTCCATAGTTTTTTACTTTTACTTCTACAATATCATAAATAATATTCATAGAGATATCTATAGCAGTATTTTCATAAGAATAGTTGATTGCATTTCTAATAACATTATCAATAACTCTTTCTATTTTTCCAGTGTCAATATTAATCATTACTCCACTTTGAATACTACTATTAATATTAAGATTTTTATCAATTAATAAAGGTTTGAATTCATAAATTATCTGTTCCATCATCAATGAAAAATCAGTATTTGATTTTTCTAAATTAATATCCTTTAAATTATAGCGAGTAATATCAAAAAATTCATTAATTAACTCTTCCAATCTTTCTGACTTATCATATACAATCTGTAAATATTTTTTTCTAAAGTTATTACTTAGATCATGTTCATCCTTGAGTATTGATAAATACCCTAGAATAGAAGTAAGAGGTGTTTTTAAATCATGCGCTAAATAAATTATTAAATCATTTTTCCTTTTTTCAGTATCCTTAGCTAATTTTTCATTTTCTCTCAAGTTAAACTTTATCCTATTCATCTTTTCAGTTACATTTTTTAAGTCTCCAGAAAGAGAAATTAATACATCATCTTTTCTGTAAACCTCATCAATAGCAGTTATAATTTCATCCATATATTTAATAGATTTATTAAACAATACTAATCCAATAAAAGTGTAACCAATAGATAACACTATAAATATTAAAAAAATCCTATTATTATCTGCCCAATGATAAAAAGGATACATAGGCTCATACCCAAAATACACTTTATCACTTAAAGTTATCTTGAATAGAAAAAATAATAATAAAATAATAACTGTATATAATATAGCTGAAATAATAAATTTTAGTCCAAATTTCTTATATAAAATATTAGTGTAATTATTCAATTATATAACCTACCCCCCAAACAGTTCTTATGAATTTAGGATTTCTAGCATCTTCATTTAACTTTTCTCTTAATCTTGCTATGTGAGCCATAACTGTATTATTATTGTCTAAATATCTTTCTCCCCATATATTAGTAAAAAGTTTCTCTGAAGAAATAACCTTGCCTCTATTTTTAGCAAGATATAGTAAGATATTATATTCCAATGGAGTAAGATCAACTTCTTTTCCATAGAGATCAACTTTATGAGACTCTTCATTAATGTATAGTCCATTAATATCAATAAAACTTGATTGAACTTCTTTATTATAGTGATTAATTCTTCTAATTTGAGTCTTTACTCTAGCAATAAGCTCAAGTGGATTAAAAGGTTTAGTAATATAATCATCGGCACCAATAGTTAATCCCATTATTTTATCAATATCCTCCACTTTAGCTGTTAGCATAATAACAGGATAAAAATATTTTTCTCTAATTTTCTTTAGAATAGTGAATCCATCAATGTCTGGAAGCATAACATCTAAAATAGCCAAATCAATATTATGATTATTAATAATATCAACAGCATCCTTGCCATTGTTAACTTTTACTACATTATAACCTTCATTTTGAAGATAAAATTCTAGCAAATCAGCTATTTCTTTTTCATCATCAACGATAAGTATTCTAGTCATATTATTCCTCCTATTTATAATTTATATATTTAAATTTCCTCTTTTATCATTATGCACTAATGCAGAACAAAAAACAATGATATTTTTATGGCTATGGTTTTTAAAACTATTAAAATTTAATTCTATATCACAAAAATATCCCTCAAGTCTTAACCTGAGGGATTTAATTTATAGATACACCATTTTTTGATATTTTTAAATTTAACGAAATAATATCATTTTCCTTCCATAATTCATATAACTCTTTTGCTTGCTCTTCTGACTTTATAAAAGCTATACCACAATCTCCTCCTCCTGCTCCTGAAGATTTACCGCTTCCAAATTTCTCAGCTATATCACATAAATCTTTTAATTTATCTATTTCAATATTCATTTTAGCATCATGAGATAATTTTTGAAGTACTTTTCGGTTTTTCATAAGGCTATCAATTGATTTTTTATAATTATTTTCATTAAAACTATAAATTAATTTATCTACTGCAATAGAACTTTCTCTTAAAAAATTATTATAACCTTTTCTATTTCTTTCTTTAAAATATTGAAATTTTTCAATCATTGGTACTGTTTTTGCAGGTTTTTTTGTCCAACCTATAACTAATTTTAGAGATTCTGGAGGTGAAATTTTATTTATAAGTAAATTAGGCCATGGAATTTTTACTATTTTCATTAAATTTTTGTTATTATACAATTTATCTAAAACCCATTTTCCATTAAATGCAGAATACTCTATCCATCCCCCATAAACAGCAGCTGCAATATCAGCTCCTGAACCACTTTTCTGAGTTTTTAAATGCGCAATAGCTGAAAGTTTAAAAATTTCATCAAGCGAGTATTCTACTTTTTTTCCAGAATGAAAACTTAATATAGCTGAAATTACTGAAACAACAATAGCTGCACTTGAACCTAATCCATATTTTTTATTTGTCATATCATCATTAAGTTCACTCTCAATTTTCAATTTAAATGTTTTAATTGTTATAAAATTTTCTTTTAAATATTTAATAGCGATAAAAATAGCATTTTTAATAAATTCTAATCGTGAATCAAATATACTAAATTCTACTTCTTTATCTATATGCCATGTAATATCCTTTAAATCCATATTTAAAATAGTAATACTATTCTCTTTATTCTTTTCTATCTCAGCTGTTATATAACGATTAACAGCTATTACTACTGCTTTCTGATTTTCTTCTAACACAGCATATTCGCCAGCAATCATAAGTTTTCCTGGTGCTTTAACTTTTAAGCACGAGTTATCCATATAATACATCCTTTCTTTATAGAGCTGATAATGCTTTTATAATCCATGGTGCTGAATAAAGTGTCATAAATAAAACTCCATAACTTACACCTAATCTATAAAATAGACCTGATACAATTCCTATTAAAAGAACACCAAAAATATTAACTATACCACCGTCTATAAATGCAAGTAACAATACTAAACTAAAGAATAATCCTAGTAATGCTTCATGAGGAATTTTCTTAAATACAAATCTACAAATTTCCCTTGAATATTTAACTGCAATATAAAAAGTAAAACCACAGGCAATTATTGCACCAATTAAAGTTGCAAGTATAAAGTCTGATGTAGTTAATAAATGATGCATATTATTATCTAATGTAAAAACAGGTGGAGCATTGAAAAGTGGGTTACCAGGACCAATAGCTACAGGTGATAATGGAATTCCTAAAGCAATAAGTGGTATAAGAGCTCCTGATATATATGTTGATTGAGCTAATGACTCCATTGTAGACACTGCAAGAGAAGCTTTTTCCACTTCATCTTTTGTCCTGCTTGAAAATAACTCTCCAAAAAATGTTGTAAGTCCAACAGGACTTAATATAAAAGTAACAGAACCAATAAGTGAAGATAAAATACTATATCCTATCTCTTTTTTTGTTAAGATTTTAAAGGGATTTGGGAATTTTTTTATCTTCTCAGTATTTTTCATATGAATAGATTTTTTATCATATCGTTCAAATTTATCTCTTCTATCTTTATTTAATAATTCAAATAAAGTAAGTATTACAGGTCCAATTGTAATACCTAAGAAAAAAGAAATAAATACATTAGTATCTTCTGGCACAGTTCCAACTCCCCAATACATATATCTAAGTCCTTGAATTAATAATGCAAAAGGTAATATTGAAACAATTGCAATTAATTTTTTCTTACTCATAAGTGCTAATAATATGGCCCCAACAAAAAATACTGGATCACCATATTTTTCAATTATTTTTGCAAAAGGAATTAATGCTTGGGCTAAAAATAAACTAACTGGTATAGACACAATAGTACCTATAATAGCACCTGATGCTATTTTTCTAATACTAGTATCAGTTAAACCATTTTTTTTAAGAACCATAGCATGTTCTACCATTGGAGTAGACATAACACCAGCAGGAATACCTGCTATTGAAACTGGAACAGAATCAATTAATTTACAAGCTATAATAGCTGAAATAAAAAAAGCTAATATTATAGCAGGATCTAGACCTGATAAAACTAAAACTAAAGTTATTGGTGCAATAGTTGCAGTTTCATCTGCACCTGGAGCTGCACCAATTACAGTATACATAACAGCTGCGATTATAGCAGCAATAACCATCTGTAAAATTAAAATAAAATCCATATTAATTCTCCTCGTTTGTTTCTATAAATATTCTTTTAGGTTTAATAAAAATAGAAGAAATTATAAATCCTATTATAGCACCTGTTAATCCAAAAAATAACGGTTTTGGAGGTTCATTAGGCGCTAATATATATGCTACAAAAGTAGTTACACTACAAATTATAAGTGACATAACTAAATCTTTAATACTTACAATATCTTCCCAAACTTCAATGTTATTTTTTACATTTTCTTTTTCTTTCATAATATATATCCCCTCTCTTGAGACCGAAAACTGTATCCACGTCTCATTATAAGTATGTTATTCCTTTGCCAGGATGACAAGTAATAACATTTTGTACTGATTCTAACTTTAATAAAGATTCATATACCTTTTTTTCATCACTAGGATGACAAAGTACTTTTACATTTGCACCAGCGTCTATTGTAAAATAAGCAGAAATTCCAGATAATCTTAGATTCCTAACATGATGAATTACATCCATAGTACCACATTGCCAATATAATATTGGTGGCTCAGCTCCAATCATAGTGGCATGCATCTTAAGTGCATTTTTCTCTACTACTTCTCCAAGGCTTTTAAAATCTTTATATTTTATTGCTTTTCTTGTAATTTCTAGATCTTTTTCTATAGTATCAAGCCAAGCAGAATAAAAAGGTGAAGTTTCTACAGTTCTTTTCATACCTTCTCTACTGGATATATTTTTGTTATTAGAATTTACAAGAACTGAAAGTATACTAATATTCCAATCAGTTTCAGGTAAAAGTCTTTTTGCAAAAGAATCTTTTCCATCTATTCTTTCACCTTTTTCCCATTCAACATATCCTCCATAAATAGAACGACAAGCAGAACCTGAACCCTGCCTTGCAATAGCTGATAATTCACTTTTATCTAATTCTAAGCCAACTGCTTTTATTGATGCTGCAGCAAGTGCTGCAAAACCTGATGCAGAAGAAGCAAAGCCAGCTGCAGTAGGTACCTTATTTTCAGAATTAACCACTGCATAGAAATTTGTTCCAGAAAAATCTCTTATTTTATCTAAAAAACTAGAGATTTTTATTTGATCTTTTTTATCAGCCTTTTTATTATTTAAATAAAAAATATCATTTGTAATATTTTTTTTAAATTCAACTGTTGTAACAGTATAAAATCTATCAAGGGTAATAGATATACTATTATTTGTAGGTAAAAATAATTTTTCATCTCGCTTACCCCAATACTTTATAAGTGCAATATTAGTATTTGCTTTTGCTGTAGCTTTCATTTATTTAACCTCCATAACAATATCTTCATTAGTTGAAAAATACCAACTTTGATATGCCCCTGATTTTATTAATCTATTTGAAATTATTTTAGCTTGTTCTATATCTTTTGCAAGAGCAATCATGCAACCACCTAATCCGCCACCAGTCAATTTAGCTCCTAAAGCTCCTGCCTTTAAGGATTTTTCAACTAATTTATTAAGGAACTTATCGCTAACTCCAATGTTTACAAGCTCATTATGATTATATGTAAGTAATCTACCAACTAAATCAGTATTACCTTTTAAAAGAGCTTTTTTTATATCAATTGTAATTTGTTCTATTTTGTTAAGTATTCTTTGCACTTTTTCTGGATTATCATTATATCTTTTCCTTACATTTTCTACTGCTACTCTAGTATTAGCACTATTGCCAGTATCAGCTACAACTACATATAAAGGTTTTTGATTCTTTATATATGTTATTCCTATTCTCTTTTCAAACCATATAGGATATTCACTTAATTCAGCCATAATATCTAATCCACTTGAATTTCCATGGGCATAGTTTTCAGCTACTTGTACAAAAGAAAATAATTGTTTTTGTGTAAGTTTTTGACCAAAAAAAGAAAATAAACTTCTTACAATGGAAATACTAATTGCAGCACTAGATCCAAGTCCTCTACCTATTGGGATAGAAGAAATAATCCTAATTCGTAAATCACTAATAGGTTTATTTAAATAATTTAATATTTGTTTTATACAATTAGAAATACCTTTGAGCTGCAAAGGCATATCATCAAGAAAACCAGTATATATATCAGATTCAAATATAATATTTCCACGTGATCTTTCTATAGTAGAACTAACTTTTAAAGGAAAAGGGATTGCAATTGCAGGTTTTCCATAAACAACAGCATGTTCACCAGCTAATATAATTTTACTATGGGCATTACTTGTTGATAATTTAGCAGGTAATTTATTCATTTATATTAACCATCAATTCTTTAAGTTGTCCCTTTATTCTATATGGTACAGTTTTTAAATCTCTTATATTCTCTTTTCCTAAAAGAAGCATTATTACTTTAGATTTATATATTATATTTTCTAGATATTTATAAGCACTTTCATGACCTCTTTCTTCTAATTCCCTTAAGATCGGGCCACTAATACCTACCATATTTGCTCCTATACTTAATGCTTTTATAACATCATTAGCAGTTCTCATACCTCCACTACATACAATATTTAAATCACTAGCTATATTTTTATTTTCTAAAAGACTAAGGGCTGTTGGTATTCCCCATTCAAATAATTCATCAAAATCGAAATCTTCATTTCTTGCATTTTCAACTTTTATAAAATTGGTTCCTCCATGTCCACCTAAATCAATATATTTAACTCCTACATTATATAATCTTTTAGCTACATCATTAGAAATTCCGAAGCCAACTTCTTTTACAATAACTGGCTTTTCTATGTTTTTTACTATCTTTTCTATTTTTTTTAAAACTCCTTTAAAATTTCTATCTCCTTCTGGCATGCAAATTTCTTGAGCAGGATTTATATGTATTTGAAGTGCATCTGAATGAATCATGTCAACAGCCTTTTTTGCTTCATCTACATCTACAAAAGCATTAACATTTGAAATAACAACTCCATCATTCAATATCTCTCTAACTATTTTAAAAGAGGATTCATAATCTTTATCTTTTATAGCAATAGTCTGAGAACCTACTGCCATAGGTATATTTAATCTTTTTGCTACTTTTGCAAGATTACTATTGATTTCTACTGCTCTATCAAATCCTCCTGTCATTGCATTTATCATTATAGGAAAACTTATATTCTTACCTAAAAAATTATATTCTGTATTAATATCATTAAAATCTATTTCAGGTAAAGAATTATGTTCTAAATATATATCATTAAAATAATTATTACTTTCAAATTTATTTTTTAATACATGTTCTACATGATCTCTTTTTCTTGAACTTCTTATTTCAGCTTTTTCTTTCAAATCTTTCAAGTCTATCTTCCTTCCAACATATAAGATATTACTATTATTCCCCTTTTTAATTGTTTTAATTATAAAAATAATATCATATTGATATTGTTTTGTAAATGATAGGAATTATCAACGAATACACAATTATACTTTTCTATTATTTTCACTAATATCAATTTGAGATTCAATTTTATCATCATATTTATCAATGTATATTTTATTATTTTCATCTATGGCAGAATAATATATTTCATCAATACGATTAATACCAAATGGTTTAATCATTTTCATTAAATCTTTTCCAGTCATCTTTCTTTCTCTAAGGTTTTCGTAAATGATTTGTCCTCCTATTATTATTTCAGTAAAAAGTGAATCTTTACTATTTGAAATTCCTAAATCTTCACGAGTAGCAGTTTTCTTGTCTGACTTTTTTATTACATTTAATTTTCCATTTATTTCTAATAATCCAAACTCTACATCCTCTATAGAAAATACATCCTTATCTCTTAATAAAAGATTCAATTCATCTATACTATATCTAGCTCGTTTTAAATTATTCTCAAGTATTTGTCCTTCTTGAATAACTATTATAGGTTCTCCCTCAATAACTTTTCTAAATTGCCTTTTTTTAAGGGAAATATATGAAACTAAGCCAGTCAAAACACCAAATAATAACAATCCAATAAAATGTTGATAAGTATGTTGATTAACATCAGTAGCAAGAGTAGCAGCTATTGATCCAAATGTTATTCCATTAATATATTCAAAAAATGTAAGTTGAGCAACTTGTTGTCTTCCTAAAAGTCTTGTTATGAATAATATTGTAAAAAAAGCTAAAAATGTTTGTACTACTACCTCTAAAAATAATTTCATGTTTTACCTCCGAAATAAATTTTATATTTGTATTTATTTTCTACAATATTGAGAATACTATACTTAAATATCTTTGTGAGGTGTATAAATTGAATTTAATTTATGAAACTATTTTTACATTAGTATTTATAATATTTGGATTTATTCTTATATATATTTTAGAAAAAAATGAATATATTTAAGTATGCTAAAAATAAAATTGACAACTAAATTTAATAATAAAAAATACCTACTTACAGTATCTAATTACTGCAAATAGGTATTTTATACTTATTTAATCTCATTCCATATTTTTAAAAATTTATTTTCATTCATTTTAAAATATATATTCATATACCCATAATAGATATATCCACCTTTAATTAATGTTAAATTAACTTTAGATCCATCATTTAATTCAATTATTAAATTTCTATATTCCTCATTATTTCTAGAATTTCTTATTGGATCTGCATCTGATAAATCCTCTGATAATTGAATTTTAGTAATCTTTATACTTTCATTAGAAATATTATCATTTCGATTCCAGTTATTGTAAATATAAATAACTCCAATTAATACAATCATACTAGCAATTAGACTAATAGCTTTAAATTTATAGTTTTTTCTATTTTTATATCTTTCATTTTTAACCTTTAAAACACCCATTTTACTTCTCTCATGGAGTTCTTTAGGAATATTGATTTTATTTATTTCTTGCTTTATCTTATTATTCATTAATATCATCTCCCTTCGAGTATTCATATCTAAGTTTCTTTAATGCTCTATATAATATAGATTTTGCTGTTCCTAAAGGAATATCTAATACCTCTTGTTTTTTATCCTTCTACTTATTAGACGACTATACCCTTAATTTGGCTTAAAACTTCTTCAAAAAATTAGAAAAAGTTAAGTAATTAGATTCTAATTACTTAACTTTTTTTAATTTAACTTTTATAAAAACTCATACATTCTTTATTAATATGCATAGTTTTTTTTATATTACATAAAATACCCTTTGAAACTTATTTGAGGAGGGAATTTTTTATGGAAGAGTTTCCAATTATTCATACAAATCTTTGGGATGCTATTATAGCAGTGCCTACAGTTGTAGTAGTTACACAAATTATTAAAATATTTTTTTCAATTAGAGGTATTTATATCCCATCAATTGCAAATTTAATAGGACTTATAATATCAATCTTCTTTGCACATAAACAAGATTTAAGTGCTGGGATATTTATGGGTTTATTTTACGGAAATGCAGCTGTAGGTGTTTATTCTTCAATTAAAACAAATTGGAAATCTTATAAAAAAAGGCATATAAATAAATCATGACCTTCATCATAGATATGATTTATTTATATGCTTTATATTTTAATCTAAATACTCAAATGTAGTTTTCTAAACAACATATGAATATTAATTATTAATTTTTATAAACTTAGGAACTATATAAATTAATATTGCTGAAATAATAGAAATAGCTGCAAGTAATAATCCTATTGGAATAAGAAAAAAGGGTTCAGATAATGTACCATCTGACAAAACAGTAGATCCAATTATATTATATCCCATCAAGCATATAAAGCTCATAATCCCTAAAATAATACTAAATAAATATTTTTTCATTTTTATTCCTCCTCATTTAAATCTTTATATTCTAATATATCTCCTGGTTGACAATCTAACGCTTTACATATTGCATCTAAAGTAGTCAATCTTACAGCCTTAGCTTTTCCATTTTTAAGAATAGAAATATTAGATATAGTTATACCTACTCTTTCAGATAATTCTGTAACACTCATCTTCCTTTTTGCTAACATTATGTCAATATTAATTATAATAGCCATATAATCACCTTATATTGTAAAATCATTTTCATTTTTTATCTCAACTACTTTCCTGAGTAATTCTTTAAGTATTGCTGAAAATATTGCAATAATAAATGAAGCAAATATAATTAAAATTCCAAATAATAAAACTTCAAGTTGAATTGCATTGTTAATACTTATAAAAATCATACCAATAATATATATAACTATAACTAATACAGCATATACATTTATTGCTCCTAAAGACTTACAAGCCTTCTTAGTAAATGCACTATTTCCTTGTATTAATTTAAGAAGCTTAAAAGTATGGAAAATACCCATATAAAAAGGTATACCTGTAATATAAATCCCAAAAAGTAATGGATATCTTAGGTATGCATATTCAGGATTTAATATTGCTAACCTCCTTGATACATTAGGTAGCCAAAATATAAAAAGTAATAATACAGCTACTCCAATTAAAATAATAGATATTTTAAAAGCATTAACCATCCATGTTCTCATATCATCACCATCCAATTATATTATAATTCCAACCTTATCATATATCAACATTAATTTGTTGTTTTACGATAAAATAATGTTGGCATATAATAATCAAAATATTTGTTTTATAACCAAATCTAAACTATAATAATTTCAATTATGATTATTTTAACTAAATATTCCAATAAAAAAAGAAAGTATTCAAAGCCTAAGCCATGATCCTTCCTACTATTTATAATTTACTTAATTAATTTCTTAATAATAACTTCCATATAATTATCTCATATTTTGCTATATTATGATACAATATTCTATAGGTTTAAAATATAATATACGTATAGGAGATTTTCATGGATATCTTTTTTCACATTTTAATAAATAATATAATACCAATATTTTTTCTAATTACAATAGGATATATATTAAATAAAATTTTTGATTTAGATATGTATACTTTAAGCAAGCTAAATTTCTATGTTTTTGTTCCAGCTTTTCTTTTAGTAAATATTTATACTACAGATTTAGATTCTAGATTTTTAAAGGTTTTTTTATTTGGTATTTTATTAGTTGCTTTAAATTATATACTAGGAATATTAATTTCATTATTATTAGGATATAGTAACTCTTTAAAAAATGCATTTATTAACTCTATAACTTTTATAAATTCTGGTAATATAGGAATACCTTTAATCACTTTAATTTTTAGTAATGAAATTTTCATTGTAAATGGTACTAATCCTTATATTGATATAGCACTTACTAGTCATATAATAATATATATAACTCAAAATATTTTTACAAATACACTCGGATTTTATAATGCTAGTAGAGGAAGTACTGATTGGAAGAATTCTTTAAAAAGTATATTTAAAATTCCTGTTATCTATATAATTATATTAGCTATTTTACTAAAATTCATTCCATATGACATGACTCAAAACCCTATTTGGACTGGTCTTTCATATGCAAAACAAGGAATGATATCATTTGCTTTATTAGTACTAGGTATTCAGTTATCTAAAACTCCAATATTCTTTAAAAATAATGTGGTTTATCTATCAAATTTTATTAGACTTTTAGGTGGTCCTTTTATAGCTTTTATACTAATTAAAACTTTAAATATAAATACTATAATGGCTCAAACTCTTATGGTATCATCTAGTTTGCCTACTGCTGTAAATACTGCTTTAATAGCTGTAGAACATAATAATGAACCAGAATTTGCTTCTCAAGTTGTTATGACATCTACTATTTTTAGTGTAATAACATTGTCATTTATAGTTTCACTATCAAGAATAATATTTCCATTATAAAAGATATAAAAAAGTGCTTCTAAAGCACTTTTTTATATCTTTATTTTTATATTATGAAGTTAAAAGTAAGCTTAATGCCATTACACCCATTCCACCTATAAGTCCATATATTGCAATATGATGCTCACCATACTTTTCAGCTGTAGGTAACAATTCATCTAATGATATGTATACCATAATTCCTGCAACACTAGCAAATACTATTCCAAACATAGCATCAGTAAATATATTCATAAGTATAAAATATCCTACAATTGCTCCTATAGGTTCTGATAATCCTGAAAGAAAAGAATATTTAAATGCTTTTTTTCTATCACCTGTAGAAAAATAAATTGGTACTGATACAGCTATTCCTTCTGGTATATTATGTATAGCTATTGCTATAGCAATACTAATTCCAAGGGCCGGATCTTGAATAGCCCCAATAAAAGTTGCAAGTCCTTCAGGAAAGTTATGTATAGCTATTGCAAGAGCAGAAAACAATCCCATTCTAAGTAAAGCCGGATCACTCACATCTTTTTCTTTCATATCTTTTACATCTCGCATTTCATGAGGATTTTCAGAGTTTGGTACAAATTTATCTATTAATGCGATAACAGCAATTCCCGCAAAAAAAGAAATTGTAGTAATCCAATATCCTTTACTAGCCCCATAAACAGCCTCTAATGAATCTCTTGCCTTTACAAATATTTCAATCATTGAAACATATATCATAACTCCTGCAGAAAATCCTAAAGCCCCTGATAAAAATTTCTTATTTGTTTGCTTAGTATAAAATGCTAAAATACTTCCTATACCTGTTGATAAGCCAGCAAAAAGTGTTAATCCAAAAGCAAATAATATATTGTTTATATTCGTATCCATATCTTACTCCTTTATTAATTTTTCACTATAAAATTTTCACTTATTTTAATTGCAGAATTGCAGCTTGACTACCTCTTTTTCCTTCATGTCCTCTATGTGAAAAAAATAAATCTTTATTTTCCATAGTGCATATATTAGATAATTTTATATTTTCTTCTTTTACTCCTTTATTAATCAATAAAGCTTTATTAATCCTTGGAATATCAGGATAATATTTATTTTTTTTATTATTAAAACTAATATATGATGATGTATCTATTGACATATTATTAAATTCATTCTTAACATCTTCATCAATCTCATAACATTTATCACATATTGATGGGCCAATTACAACAATTAAATCTTCAGAGTTTGTATCAAATTCTAAGGACATCTTTTCTACCATTTCACCTGAAATTTCCATTGTTGTACCTTTCCAACCTGCATGTGCTAATCCTATAACTTTATTTTTAGGATCATAAAAATAAATAGGGGAACAATCTGCATGAAGTGTTACAAGTGCTATTTCAGCAGTATTTGTAATAAGGCCATCAATATCTTGATAATCCTTATTTCTAACTATCCCCTTTCCTTTATCTTTCTCTTTAACTACTTTAATATTATTATGATGATATTGAGATGAAATAACTATATTTTTATAATTAATATCTAAATATCTTGAAAAAATTTTATAATTTTCTAATACATTTTGTTGATTATCACCAATTTCAAATCCTAAATTCATACTTTCATAAATTCCTTTACTTACTCCACCATCTCTTGTACTAAATGCTGCAATAATATCATCCATATATTTATCAAATATAGGAAACTTAACAATTTTCAAGCTTTCATTTTCTTCAATATAAGCATTACTTTTCATGTAATTCTCCTTTACTTTTGATTTATACCCATTTTATTTTCAAATAAAGAAATTATTTCTTTTGCATCTGTATTCTTAAGATATACATAATTAAATTCCCTAGTAATAGTATTATTATCAATTGTAAAATATGATAAATTACTGTCACTATTTGCTACTGACTCGTATACAAATGATATGCTTTTTTCAGCCAATAAAAGTTTTTTTATGATTTCAAAACTACTAATGCATATTTTTTTCTTAAAAGAATCCAATGTAAAATTATTTTCATAAAGAATTTGTTCAAAAATTTCTCTTGTTCCTGACCCTTTCTCACGGACAATTAAAGTTTCTTTAAATATATCTTCAAAAGATACATTCTTTTGTGCAAAAGGATGATTTTTGCTACAAATCCCAACAAAAGGCTCTTCTTTATATAAAGCATAATTATACTTTTCTTTATCAAAAAAACCTTCTATTATAGCAAAGTCAAGTTTATTATGTTCAAGTAGAAATAATAAATGCTCTGTATTATCTACAATTAAGTTCAATGTATAATTATCAGTGTCAAAAAAACTCTTAACATTTTCAGCAATTACATATTCACCAATTGTTTTCGTTGCACCAATACGCAATTCTATTAAAGGTTTTTCCTTAATTTGATTTTTCAAAACATCTTCATTATATTTAGCAGAACGTGCATAAGATTCAAGCTTATATGCTTCTTTTGTTTTTTTTAATATTTTACCATCATAAGTAAATAGTTTACATCCATATTCATTCTCCAAAAAATGAATATGGTGTGTTACTGCTGGCTGTGTCATATGTAGTAGTTCTGCTGTTTTATGATAATTCATAGTATCACATAGTTTTAAAAATGTATGAATTCGATAATCTAGCATAATTCCTCCAATAAATATTTATTATCAATAAATAATATTTGATAATTAGATTTTATCACTTAGTGATGATAGAATCAATATGTCAGAAGAAAAGGAGGACTTATAATGTTTAATAAAAGTATAATAAATAAGATAGTTGATCTGGTTCCTGGAATTTTCATTGCATTGTTGATAGCAACAATTGCAAAGTATATAGAGAACTTATTACCAATTCATCTTATTGGTGCATCAGTAATAGCACTTTTTATAGGTATGTTTATTAATAGTATAATACAACCAAATGAAATAATTAAACCAGGATTGAAATTTACATCAAAAAAAATATTGAAATTTGCTATAATTTTACTAGGTTTATCATTAAGTATTAATACAGTTTTAACTGTAGGTAAACTATCATTAGTAGTTATGTTTTTTACTCTTTTAACATGCTTTGGTGGAGGATATATAGTAGGTCGCTTATTAAAATTAAATTGGAAACTATCAAACCTAATTTCTGCAGGAACAGGGATTTGTGGTGGTTCTGCAATTGCAGCTATAGCACCTGTTATTGATGCAGAGGATAAAGATATTGCATATGCTATGTCAGCTACATTCTTATTTGATATTCTAATGATTTTATTATTTCCTATTATGGGTGAATGGATGGGACTTTCTGATATGGCCTATGGTCTTTGGACAGGAACAGCTGTTAATGATACATCTAGTGTTGTAGCTGCTGGTTATGCCTTCAGTGAATCAGCAGGAGATTTTGCAACTATGGTTAAATTAACTCGTACAATTTCAATTATTCCTGTTGTGACTATTTTTGCATTTATAAATTCTAATTTAAAGAAAAAAGAATTATCTTCAACAAAAAATGTTACAAGTACTAATACAAAGGCAAATATTACATCTGTTTTTCCATGGTTTATATTAGCCTTTATTGGATTAGCTATTATAAATAGTTTTGGAATTATTCCTGATACAATATCAATTATGGCAAAAGAAATTAGTAAATTTTTAATGATCGCAGCACTAGCATCTATTGGGCTAAGTACAAACTTTAATGAAATGAAAAAATCTGGTGTTGCTCCAATGATGCATGGATTTACTATTTCAGCTTTAGTTGTAATTGTTGCTATTACTGTAGAATATTTTATGGGGATTGTTTAATAGTAAAGAAAATACCACTTATATAAGTGGTATTTTCTTTACTGATAATGTTGTTGAAGAGAGTTTTTTAAATCATCATCTGGAGTACTTATTGGCTTTAGACTAAAAGTATCTACTAAGTATTGTAATACATTAGGAGATATGAAAGCAGGTAAAGTTGGCCCTAAGTACATTCCATTTACTCCAAGGGATAATAATGCTAATAAATCAGCAACTGCTTTTTGCTCATACCAAGAAAGTACTATAGTAAGAGGTAAAGAATTAATATCTGTATCAAATGCATCTGCAAGAGTTGAAGCAATCTTAACTGCTGAATATACATCATTACACTGTCCCACATCTAATAATCTAGGTAATCCTGCTACTGTTCCAAAATCTAGTTTATTAAATCTATACTTACCACAAGCTAATGTTAAAATTATACAATCTTTTGGAACTTTTTCAGCAAATTCAGTGTAATAATTTCTTCCTGGTTTTGCACCATCACATCCCCCTATTACAAATAAATGTTTTATATCCTCTTTCTTTATTGCATTCACTATAGCTTCAGCATTAGATAAAGTTTCATTATGTCCAAATCCTACTATAATTTCCTTTTCCTCTTCATCTTCTTTAAATCCACCTAATTGTAATGCCTTTTCTATAAGTGAACTAAAATCTTTTGTACCGTCTTCATTTAGTTTAATATTTTTAACACCCTCCCATCCTACAACATTTGTAGTAAATATTCTATCTTTATATGATTCTCTCGGCCTCATCAAACAATTAGTGGTCATTAAAATAGCACCAGGTATATCATTAAATTCCTTTTGTTGATTTTGCCATGCAGACCCATAGTTACCTACTAAATGTTTATATTTATTTAATTTAGGATAACCATGACATGGCAACATTTCTCCATGTGTATATACATTGATTCCTTTTCCTTCTGTTTGTTTAAGCACTTGTTCTAAATCTCTTAAATCATGTCCAGATACTACTATAAATGGTCCTTTCTTAATTTTCACATTAACTTTATGTGCACTTGGATTTTCATATGTTTCAGTATTGGCTTCATCTAAAATCCTCATTACTTCTATACTAATTTCTCCAGTTCTCATAACCATTCGTATAAGATCTTCAACTGTTAAACTATCATTCGTTGTTGCCTCTAATGCTATAAAGTAAAAACGATCTACTTGTTCACTATGATAATTAATATATCTTGCTTGATGTCCATATGCACTTATACCTTTTAATCCATAAATTACTGTCCATCTTAACGAACGAATATCTGGATCAAGGTCTTGGTCATACATAATACCAGCTTTAATTGAATCTTTTAACATTTCCTCTTTATTATCACTTAAATTATATGTAGCTTCATTAGAGTATGTTCCTGTAGGTGCTTTTGCTCTTAGATCTTCTTTTATCTCTTGAGATTCTTTTAATAATTCTACATGAGCTTCTACATCAAAGTTTACATTAGTTAATGTAGTAAACAAACTATTCTCTACAAATTTTACAATTTCTTTATTAATACTTTCCCCTTTTTCTATTAATTGCTTTGCATAACATGATATACCTTTCAATTGATATATTAATAAATCTTGTAGATTAGCTATTTCTGGCGTTTTTCCACATACTCCGTGTTTGGTACAACCCTTTCCTCCCATTGTCTGTTCACATTGATAACAAAACATAGCATTTTCCATTTTTATCAACCTTTCTAAATGTTTTAAGTTGTATATTTTTTATTATTTATTATTTGTATTAGTTATAATTTTTCCATGACTCATCTATTCTATTCTTTTATTTGCTATGATTATTAAATTTAATTTATTATTAAATCAATAAACTAAAACTAACCATAATAAATTATTATTAAAAAATAATAATAATTTATTGACATTCGATAAATTATAAATTATAATTTACCTATTAATAATTAAGTGAGGTGTATTTATGTATGATATTGCTATTATAGGTGCAGGTCCTGCTGGAGCTAACCTTGCACGATTAATTGGAGACAAGTATAAAGTGTTACTAATAGATAAAAGAAATCTAGAAAATAAGAAATCTAGAAACCTTACCAGGAAATGCTGTGGAGGTTTACTAGCACCTGATGCTCAGAAAATGATTGCACAATTAGGATTAGGAATGCCTAAAGATATTCTAGTTGATCCACAACTTTTTGCTGTGAAAACTATTGATTTAACTAATAATCTAGAAAGTTTATACCAAAGATTTTATTTTAATATGGATAGAGAAAAGTTTGATAAATGGCTAATTTCATTACTTCCAAATAATATAGATAAAAAATTTAACTCTCTTTTTAAAAGTCTTTCTAAAATACCAGAAGGATATATAATTAGATATGTTCATAATAAACAAGAGAGATCTTCAAAAGCAAAAATTATCATAGGTGCAGATGGTGCTTTTTCAATGGTAAGAAAATATATTAGTAAAGATATAATAACCCCTAAAAGATATATAGCAATTCAAGAATGGTTTAAATCTCCATATTCTATGCCATATTTTACAGCAATATTTGATGAAGAAATAAGTGATTTTTATTCTTGGATTATACCAAAAAATAATCATATATTATTAGGATCAGCTCTTAGTCCTAAAAACAATACTAAGGAAAAATATAATATATTAAAAACAAAATTAACAAGATTAGGATTTAATTTTGAAAACAAAATAAAAGTAGAAAGTGCATATATCTATCGACCTAAGAAAATATCCCAGTTTTATATAGGAAAGAATAATATAGCTCTAATTGGAGAAGCAGCAGGTGCTATTAGTCCCAGCTCTGCAGAAGGAATAAGTTATGCATTAAAAACTTCTTTATACTTATCTGAAAGTCTTGAAGAAGGAATGGATGGTTTTTTAGATAGATATAAACAAAAATCAAAAGATATTAAATTAAATTTACTTATTAAAAATTTAAAATCTCCAGCTATGTATAACTCATCTCTTAGAAAATTAGCTATAAAATCTGGTATTACAAGTATTAAATAATTAAGGAGTATTATATATTAAGAAGTCAAGAGATGATAAAGATTTAATAAATAGTTTGATACCAGGATTTTCAGCAATATTATCAGCAACTATAGCTATACCATCTACTTTTGTATCTGGTTCTAATTTAGGTTGAATCGATGGATTACTTGGATATGTTATTCCATCATATTTAATCAATGCAAAAAATTCTTTTATACCTCCACCATAGACATTCATAATAATATCTTTATAACCATTTGTTTTACTATTACTTATAATGACAGGATTATTAACAAGACTAAATCTTGTTAATAACTTATATTTTCCATTTTCTTGTTTAAAAATAGCAGCACTACATCCACCAGTACCACATACTAACGAACCAACTAAATATACAAATATTTCAGGAATTCCATCTCCATCTAAATCTATTTTATTATAATAGTACCTTATATTATCCTTATACCTATCTAAATTAAATTCTTTTATCAATGCTTTTTCAAGTTTTATATCTCTCTGTGTTTCAGAACAAATGTATTCTATAGATGATAAATCTATTTGATCTTGATTTACAAAAGGTTTATACCTACATTTATCATCTCTTATTATCTCATAATCAAAATATGATGATATGTCATGTCTTTCTTTAAATATATTAACTACATACCAGTAACTATAATAATATTTTAGTATTATAAAATAACTTTCTTCTTGAAAATTATAAATATCAACTAATTCTAACTCCCCATCTCCATCTACATCCACCATATATCTATTACTCCACATATACTAACACCTCTTTATATTTATCTTGTTATTAATATATGTGAACTTAATTAATAAGTGTTTTATATATTAAGTTTCTATAAATTAAATATAGCTATCTTTTATTTTCTAAATTTAACCTGATTTTTTCCCTCTGCTTTTGCTTGATATAAAGCTTTATCTACAGTCAAAAATATATCTCTATATGAAAGATTATCCTTTGGAACCACGGATGTTACTCCTATACTTACAGTGACAAAATTATTTACTGATGATGCTCTGTGATGAATATTAAGTTCTAGGATATTATTTCTTAATTTATTAGCAGTCTTCATAGCATCTTCTTCACTAGTATCACTTAATAATACAACAAACTCTTCTCCTCCATAGCGAGCTAAAATATCTGTTGATCGAGATAAAGAACTCTTAAGAGTCTCTCCTATCTTAGCAAGGCATTGATCCCCTGCCATATGTCCATAAGTATCATTAAACAATTTAAAATCGTCAATATCTATAAGAATTAAAGCAATTGGTGTCTTATCTTCTAAGGATTTGTTCCACTCAATTTTCATTATTTCATCATATTTTCGTCTATTCCATACACCTGTTAATGAGTCATTAAGCGCAAGATACTCTAGATAATTATTTACTCTTTCCAATTCAAGTTTTTGCTGCTCTATTTTCTTAGCAGAAATCTCTAAATTTTTTGTTCGCTTTAATACTAAATCATCCAAATGTATATTCATATCAGTTAATTTTTTAGTCATAATTTCTTCTTGTCTCAGGGAGTTAGAAAATCTCCTAGCTAACACTAAAGAATTTAAAAAAGCAAAAATAAGTTGTCCAAAAGAACTAAGATTAGGCGTTTTAAATATGTTTTTCAATATAGAAGGACCATTATCATTTATCCATGGACTAAGAAAAATAATATCATTCAAACTCGTAAATAATAAAACTAAAGCCCCTATAATAATAATCCAGCTATCTTTGTCCTTATGAATTGAAATTCGAGTCAGTATAAATAATACATAAATTATAGCTACAATAGTCCATATCTGATATAAATAATTAACACTACTAAAAATCCTTGCTTGTGTAAATAAAACTAGAATACCAAAGGTAGCTCCAATAAAAGTAGCCAATATAATTAACCATTTATGAAAATATTCTGGAAAAATACAAATAAAAAATTTTAACATCAATGGTACTCCTAAATAAAAGGTCAATGTTTGTATCTTATGAGCAATCTCCCAGTTAAATTCAGGAAAAAGATATATAAAAAAGCATTCACCTACTAATAGAGTTCTAATTCCTATCAAAATACAAAATAAACCAAAATACAACCTAGATTTATCCTTTTTTCTAAAAAGAAATAAAGCAAGATGATATGTACCAATAAACATTAAACTTCCAAAAACAAAAATTTCCCTTGCTATAGCATTGTATCTCAAACTAAGAATTTGTTCTTCACTTCCAAGCTTTATCCCTTCCAAAATACCTCCACTTCTTTGATGAAAATTAGACACCTGAATAAGAATCTCATTCGTTCCATATTGTGACTCTAAAAATGCAATTTTAGGAATATACTGAGGTACCATGCTAGTCCTAGTTCTATCTACCTTTCCAGATGATGTAATTAGTTCTCCATTTATCCAAAGTTTGTATGCAGTTCTCACCCTTGGTATCTTAAGAGCTAATCTTCTATTTTCATCTGAAATAAATATAAGTCTATAAGTTGCATACCCATATCCTTTTTTTGATTCTCTACTTTCTATAAACTGATTCCAAGTATTAGGAATATCAATATATCCAGTCATAAAACTCTTTTTCAATTCATTAGGTTCTATTAACTGCTTCCAGTAAAATTCCCATTCACCATCCAACTGAACTAATTCATTATCAAACTGTACCTGAGTTAAATCTATAGTTCCATTTTTAGCTTTATGTTCAGATATTAATAATGAACTGGAACATCCACTTAAAAATATTATTAAAATTAGTATAATACTAATTAAGATTATTTTCCTATTATACACTTATTCACCCCAATTCAATCTATTAACATTTAATGAAATAGTATAATTTTTAAAAATATATATAGAATTATAACTGTTAATTTTATTTAATTTTATTCAAGTCTCATATTATTTGATTATTTATTAAATATTGAACATAGAAAAATCTACTGCTAATGCAATAGAATTGTCCTTTTATAATTTTTGTCTAAGTGATAGTAGTTCTTTTGAATATATAATTTAGTTTTTATTATATCATATACTAAATTTAGATAGTGTATAAAATACATATTAAAGTAGCTCCTCTAGATCTTATCATTAAGAGGAGCTACAAAAGTTTCATTAAATATTATTTCTTTTTCAATACTGGTATCCATATTTCACTTCTGAAATTTTGTGAAGTAACATCCTTATTCTCATTCCATAAAATTTCTGGTCCTTCTATTTGTTCATAGTTTGACATTGGAAACCACTCTGAATAGATACGTCCCCATACATTCTGAAGTGTATCAGGAAATGGTCCTCTCGCTTCAAATACAGCCCACGATGAAGCTTGAACTTTAAGTTGTGTTAAATTATCTGGACAATCCCTATTTGTTACCACTCCTATATAATGATCCAATTCCCCTTTTTCATCCATTCTCCCTTCTGAAAAATTTGTAGATGCGCTAATCAATCCTATAGGCTCTAGATTAGATAACTCTTTAAGTTTATTAACTGTTTCATCATCCAAACTTTTCCACATTGTAGAAATCTCTGGATTTACTCCATTAAAAATAATAGGCACTCTTTTTTTGATACCAACTATTCTAAATGCTTCTTTCTCTTCGATTCTATAGTTCATTTGATTTCCTCCTTTTATTGATAATTGGAAGGTTATTTTAGGATATGCTTTTAGATATTGACCATTCCTTCTAGCTAATGATGGTGTAACTCCATGCATACATCGAAATGCTCTTGTAAAAGAATCTGGGGAACTGTATCCATATTTAATTGCTATGTCTATTATTCTTATACTAGTATTTATAACCTCAAAAGCTGCTAATGTTAGTCGTCTACGTCGAATATATTCAGACAAGGTAACACCAGCAAGAAAAGAAAACATCCTTTGAAAATGATACTGAGAACATAAGGCTATATTAGCAACTTTTTTTAAATTAATATCATTCACAAGATTTCTTTCAATATAGTTTAATGCTTCATTCATTTTTTTAAGCGAATCCATTTTTATGACCTCCTCTCATCTATAGAATACCAAGAATTAAATCTATTTACCCTACATTAATTGCACAATTATGTAGGATTGTTTTTTAAAA
Organism: Senegalia massiliensis; assembly: GCF_009911265.1. Lineage (NCBI taxonomy): Bacteria > Bacillati > Bacillota > Clostridia > Eubacteriales > Clostridiaceae > Senegalia > Senegalia massiliensis. Next base: position 24,710 of record NZ_QXXA01000014.1, read on the forward strand.
TATGTATTTTCATAAATTCATTATTTTTATCATCTAATTATACTATTATTTTTAATTCTACTACTTCAATGCCTTTTATTAATTTTTTTTGTTGAGAAATTAACTTATATATAGAACCTTCTACTAACTTCTTCATTTAAAATATAAGTTTCTTATACTTTATATTTACAATAAAAAAATTATTTTGATACCATTATTAAAACTTATTTTAATATATTAAATATATCTTATTGCATTTGTGAATAATACAATATTAATAAACTTCTAAAGGTTAAATCACACATACGTCTTTTTTCTGTTCTCCAATCTTTTTCCAATGCTAAACCGGTATATGTCCCCCATTTTGTAAAATAATAGTGATTTAATCTTTTCTTGAATACTCCATCATTTTCATTTAATATCTTAATAAGAAAATCAACTTGATCTTTTAACTCTTTTATATACTTTATTACACCTAGCCTAGATAGTAATTCCATTCTATGAAACCATATCATCCAATCTTTATCTTTAAAGTTATTCATGTCTGAACAAAAATCATGCATGCAAAATGAAGCAGGTGAAATTAATTGATGTCCTTTTAATACAAGTATATCTGGAATCGGTGATAATCTTATTAACTTAATTATTGAGGAAATAATCATTTTTTTATTTTCTTTGCTTCTCCACGTTTTTGTAAAAGCAAGAAGACTAATGTCATATATACTTGGCCATTTTACTTTATCTTTAAAAACTAATTTATTTTTATATTCTGTTGTAATATCTTCTATTTTATCTACTGAAAGTATGAACTTAAATTTATCCAATGCATATTCCATCTGCTTTTTGATAAAGTCTTTATTTTCTATACCTGCATAAGCAAATATAGTTGCTCTGATTAACTGTGATCCTCCAAATCCTTTTTTATCTAATATTTTTCCAACATTAAATAAACATCCCTTGTCAAATGTATCCTTTCTTATTTCTAATTCATTGAGCATTTTTTGAATTGAGGGTTGTTCTGATAACATGCCTTTTTCTGATAATACTCTTATTGCTGTTTCAATTCCCTTATTACTGTGAAAGTCCTCATCTATCCAACCATATGAGTTTTGTTTTGATATAAATTTCTGAATCAATTTATCCTCTAAAATTTGACTTTGAAGCTTTTCTTCTTCATATGAATCTATATTATTTAATACTTCCTTTTTTATCCTATACCTTATAGATGGACAAGCATTATCTAATAAAAATTTTAATATTTTATTCATATGTTTCTCCTTTTACTCTAAAGAATTAAAATACACCTATTTTATTCAATGTTTTTTCATTTCACAAACTTTAACATTAACCGTAATACTTATAAGTTATAATATTATTAATAATATTATAACTTATAAGTATTACGCTATCTATAAAAGATCAAAAATAATTTGAATATTTTATTAATTTAAAAACGCACTATTAAAAAATTTTAATAGTGCGTTTTCTTTATTTAAATGCTTGAGTAACATCTTCTATCATTTTATTTGTTGCTTCAATTCCACCAGAAGCTACATACCAAATTGGAGAATCAAGGTATACTATATTCTCATTTTTATATGCCTTTGTTGATTTTATTATATCATTGTCTAAGGTTTGTTTAGCTGAAATATCTCCGCCTACAATCACTGATCTATCCATTACAAATAAAATATCTGGATCTTTTTCTAATATATATTCAAAACTAACCTTTTGACCATGAGTACTAGATTCTATATCTGTATCTATTGGCTTTATTCCAAACTCATCATATAATATTCCAAATCTTGAACCTGGTCCATACACACTAAGTTCTCCATCATTTGCTAGAATATATAACCCAGTTTTATTTGATTCTTTAGCCATTGTATTTAACTCTTTTACTTTCTCTTCTATTTCTTTTATACTATTAGCCATTTTCTCTTCATCATCAAATATTTTTCCTAATTTTTTCATATTATCTTTGAAAGATTGCATATAGTTAGAACCATCTATTGCCATATAAGCAGTATTACCTACTTCTTTAAATTCATCATATTTTGATGCTTGTCTAGCTGAAATTATTATTAAATCAGGATCAAGCTCAAATATTTTTTCAAAATTTGGTTCTTGCAAAGTTCCTACATCTGTATAACTATCACCTTTAAATTTACTTAAGTACTCTGGAGCATGTTTTTTAGGTAAGCCTATTACATTATCTCCATAACCCATTTCATTTATAGCATCTAAAATACCATAATCAAATACTACAACTTTCTCTGGAATTTCTGTAAGTTCTACTGTTCCATATTCATCTTCAAGAGTTACATTATAATCTTTAGAATCCACATTTTCTTCGTTCTTTTCTACTACTTCTCCCTCTTGTGAACAAGCTCCTAAAGTAAATATTAATACTAATCCAAATAAAATAAATGTAATTTTTTTGCTGATTTTCATTTTTTCTTCCCTCCATTAAAAATAGACACAAAGTCTTTTATTATTTATATCAGTTACTGTTATATCTAAATTATAGATATCTTTTAATGTATAACCATTAATTATATTGTGAGTTTTGTTATGTTCTACTACCCTCCCTTCCTTTAATGCTAATATATAATCTGAATAAACAGATGCAAAATTTATATCATGAATAACTATAATTATAGTTTTCCCTAAATCAACTACCATTTCTTTTAAAATCTTCATAATCTCTACAGAATGCTTCATATCTAAATTATTTAAAGGTTCATCTAAAAGAATATATTCTGTATCTTGAGCTAGTACCATGGCAATGTATGCTCTCTGTCTTTGACCACCACTTAATTGATCCAAATATTTATTCTGAATATCTTCTAATTTCATATATTTAATTGATTCATCTATAAACTTGTCATCTTCTTTTGTAAGTCTTCCTTGATTATGAGGAAATCTTCCAAAAGCAACTAATTCTCTAATAGTAAGTCTAATATTTATATTATTTGTTTGTCTTAAAACGCCTATTTTTTTAGATAAATCTTTATTATTCCAATCCTCTAGTTTTCTACCATCTATTATTACTTCTCCTTCATAATCTTTTATTATTCTAGATATAATTGATAGCAAAGTAGATTTTCCAGCACCGTTAGGACCTATAAAAGAAGTAATACTTTTTTTATTTATATCTAAAGATACATCGCTTAATACTTTTTTATCTCCATATGATTTATCAATATTCCTAATTTCTATCACTTTATATTCTCCTTTACTAGTAAAAATATGAAATATATTCCTCCAACTAAATTTATTATTACACTTATTGGCGTTCCAAAATTTAAGATTTTTTCTACTATAAATTGTCCACCTACTAAAAATATAATACTCAGTAAACATGATGTTATTATTAAATAAGTGTGTTTATAAGTATTAATATATTCTCTAGCTAAATTTGCGACTAATAGCCCTAAAAATGTTATAGGTCCTACTAAAGCTGTTGAAACAGAAACCAATAAAGACACTATAATAAGTAGTCCTGTATTTAGTTTGTCATAATTTATTCCCAAATTTATTGCATGATTTCTACCGAGAGAAATAACATCTAACTTTCTAATATTTTTATAAATATATATATAGGACAAAATTATTATTATAGAGGCTACTTTTAATATATCTTTATTAATTACATTAAAACTAGCATACATTTTATCCTGAATATGCATAAATTCATTAGGATCTATAATCATCTGCATAAAAGATGATAAACTTTCAAATAAAGTTCCCACTATAACTCCAATTAATAATAGTTTCATTAAATTATTACCAGTAATTTTAAATAAATATTTAAATAAAAAGGTTGAAAATAAAGCCATGACTAATATAGTTATTAAAAAATTCAAATTGAAATTTACTATTAATTTACTACTAGAACCTAGTAAAAAAACTATAGAAGTCTGTATAAAGATATATAAAGAATCTAATCCTAATATACTAGGAGTCAATATCCTATTATCTGTTATAGTCTGAAAAATTAATGAAGATGTACTTATAGCTATTCCAGTCATTACTATTGCTAAAATTCTAGGGATTCTCTTTGACATAGCATAAGAATAATTTTTTTCATTAACCCCTATAAATAAAAGTAAAGATATAAAAATTAGTGCCAAAATAATAAGTAGAATTATTTTTCTATTTTCCTTCATTACTGATTCCCCCTAATTAATAAGTATAGAAAAATAATACTTCCAAAGACACCTACTGTTAAACTTATGGAAACTTCATAAGGATATATTATGACTCTTCCAACAATATCTGATATTAAAAGAAAATTAGCTCCTATTAAAGCAGTATATCCTATACTATTTTTCATATTATCTCCCTTAATAAGGCTTACAATATTAGGTACTATTAATCCTAAAAATGGAATTCTACCTACTGTTACTATTACTATTGCTGAGATTAAAGCAACTATAGTTATTCCTAAGTTTACGACAAACTTATAATTCAAACCTAAATTTATTGAAAAGTCTTCTCCTATACCTGCTAAAGTAAATTTATTAGCATAAATTACAGCTATTATTAGTAGAGGAATACTTATGTATAACATTTCATACCTACCTTTTATTATCATAGAGAAATCCCCTTGAAGCCATGTTCCAATACTTTGTACTAAGTCAAATCTATAGGCTATAGCTGTAGTAATAGAGTCTATTACGCCTCCTAACATCATCCCTATCAAAGGAATAAATACTGTGTTCTTTACTTTAATATGCCTTAATATAAACATAAAAAGAAAAGTTCCTCCCACTGAAAATAAAAAAGCTAATAGCATTTTATTAAGAGAGCTTGCAGATGTAAAAAAAATAAGAGAAAACAATATTCCCAATTTAGCAAAATTTATAGTTCCTGCAGTTGTAGGAGATACAAATTTATTTTGAGTTATTTGCTGCATAATAAGTCCTGCAATACTCATACTAACTCCAGCAAATATAATACTAATTAATCTTGGCAATCTGCTTAAAATTATAATATTTAAATTTTCTTCACTTAAGTTAAATATATTTTTTATACTAATATCCTTAGCCCCTATAAAAATTGAAACTACAGATAACATTAATAGTAATGCAACTAGATACCTTTTCTTCATAAAACCTTCCCATCTTTTGTTTATTATTGATTAAATTATTAAATATGATATGATATTTAATGATAATGATAATCCCTATCAATTATCCTAGCATTATTTAATTTTACTTTATTTGAATATTTCTATATTTTTATTAATTTTTTTAAGTGTATGAGGTGATATTTTGATAAATAAATTACATATTTCAAATGTAATGAAAAAGTTTAATCTTTTAACTAATATATCTATTATTGCATTTGATCTAAATGGAGTTCCTATAAGTGCGTCTGGATATGGAAAAACATTGTATGATTTTCTAGATAAAAATACTATCTATGATAAGATGATTAACAATTACTTTAACGATGGAGAAAATATTTTCAATTCTAATTGTTATAATAATATAGAATATATTCTTTCTCCTATTTGCCCTAGAAACATTTATAGAGGCATATTTATTATAGGTCCCATATCTCAGAAAAAAAATAATTGTATAGGAGCACCTTATAAGCCAAAACATTTATATTCATATATTTTAAAATCTTTAAGATTAATTTTTAAGGATTTCCCTAAAAAGCATATTGAAATGGAAAAAGAAAAGGAATATAGTTTACACATAAAAAAGGCTATTGATTATATTGATTCTAGATATATGGATAACATTGGATTAGATGAAGTTGCTAATTATTTAAATATAAATAAATCGTATTTTTCAACTATATTTAAATCAGAAACAGGAGAAAGTTTTACTAATTTCTTAAATAGATTAAGGGTTGAAAAAAGCAAAAGCTTACTTGTTAACAAAGATTATTCTATGTTAGATATTGCCCTCATGGTAGGTTTCAGTAACCAAAACTACTATAATATTATATTTAAAAAATTTACTAGCTATACTCCTCTTCAATATAGGAAAGTATACACTGTTTACAATTAATAAAGGTTGTATCTTAAATTTTAATTTAAGATACAACCTTTATATTAACTTTATATAATAGTAATTTAATAAGCTTATTTTAATTTTTACTCATTAATAATTTCAAGTCTTTTTCCATAGATGATTTAAATTCTCTTAAAAGAAGTTTTTGATCAGATGTTAAATCCATAGGCTCATCATCTAGGACACAAATAGTTCCAAAAAATTCACCATCTGGCCACTTTATTGGAAGCCCATAATAAGAAATCATATCAATATCAACATCAGGATTATCTTTCCATGATTCTAATTGCATTGCATCCACAATAGATAATTCCTTATCTGTTCCAACAACTGTTTCACAATAGAGACCATGACATAGATAATCATTGCCCCCTACTTTATATGGATTAGACTCATTTTCACTCATTAAAAATACCTGCATAGCTTCTTTTGTAATTTCCATTATTAGACCTGCACGCACATTAGTAAAAGAAGCAATTAAGTTTGCCATGTTTTGCCATCCTTTTTTCATATCATCTTCTACCTTTGGCTTATCTGGACTCGTTATAGGAACTTCTTTATAAGAACCATCAGATCTAAGCTTTATTCTAACTTTTGTCATAAAAAATCTCCCTTCAAAATTTAAGGTACTTAATCCTACAATTTTTCAAACTTGAATTAATGTACATTAGTTAATTACCCATATTAATCTTAAATATTCATTAAATTATTAGATGCTACCTTATTATAAATACTCTTATTTTCTTTGTCATGATTTAAAAATTTTAAACCTCTCAGAAAATTTTCTGAGAGGTTTATTTTTATTTCATGTTACATTCAACTTATATATTTATATTTCACTTTAATTATTAGGTGTTTTTTATTCTCCTAAATCTTCTCCATTTGAAGAAATAACCTTTTTATACCAGAAAAACGAATCTTTTGGTATACGATTTAATGTTCCATTTCCTTTATCATCTTGATCAACATAAATGAACCCATAACGTTTACTCATTTGAGAAGTCCCACAGCTAATCAAATCAATGCATCCCCAAGTAGTATATCCCATTAATTCTACACCATCTTTAATAGCTTCCTTCATCTCTATAATATGCTTTCTAGTATAGTCAATTCTATAATCATCATGTATTTTTCTATCTTCTGTTAATTTATCTTTTGCTCCCAAACCATTCTCTACTAAGAATAAAGGAATTCCATAACGATCATACATCTTATTTAGAGAAATTCTTAATCCAATCGGATCAATAGGCCAATCCCATTGTGTTAGTTCTAAATATGGATTTTTAATTGGACTATCTAACTGTCCTGCTAATTTATAAGCATCTGGTCTATCTTCAGTGACATGAGACATATAGTAGCTAAATGCAACAAAGTCAACTTTACCTTCTTTAAGTAGCTCATTATCACCATCTTTAGTTATAATTTTAATATTGTTTTCTTCAAAATAACGCATCATATAATTTGGATATTCTCCACGAACTTGTACATCTGGATAAAATGTATTAATCTGATCTGCTTTTAATGCCTGTAATTGATCTTTAGGTTTACAAGTTTTCCCATATGACTCAATGCGATTTATCATGCATCCAATCTTTGCTTGTGGAATAATCTCATGACAAGCTTTTACTGCTAAAGCACTCGCTAAAAACTGGTGATGTGAGGCTTGATATGCAGCTTGTTCTACATTTTCCACTTTATCTTCTAATACTCCTGCCCCAGTATATAAGCTATTTAAGTTCATATTCATTTCATTAAAAGTAATCCAATATTTCACTTTATTTTTATATCGTTCTAATATTGTTCGTGCATATTTATCAAACAAAGTGATTAATTCTCTACTAATCCAGCCATTATATTTTTGAGTTAAAGTAATTGGCATTTCATAATGTGACATTGTTACTAGAGGCTCAATACCATACTTTTTACATTCATCAAACACCTTATCATAAAATTCTAATCCTTCTTCATTTGCTTCTTCCTCTAAACCAGTTGGAAAAATTCTAGCCCATGATATTGATAGGCGAAATACCTTAAAGCCCATTTCAGCAAACATAGCAATATCTTCCTTATAATGGTGATAAAAATCAATTCCCCATCTTTTTGGAAATAAGTATTTTTCAGGATTATTAAAATACTCTTCTAACTCTATTGAACTTACATTAAATGTAAAATTATTCACTGATTTTCCTGCATATGGATCTTTATATGCTGCCATATCTGATGTTGATAAGCCTTTTCCACCTAAATTAAAAGCTCCCTCAATTTGATTTGCTGAAGTTGCACCTCCCCATAAAAAACCCTCTGGAAATTCTTTTTTAAATCTTTTTATCATTATAATACTCCTCCTTTTAATTATAGTTATATTAATTAAATTTTCTATTTAATTATCATTAACAATTTACTTTTGCATGAATCTACCTGTTTATCATCTGTATGAATAATATCTAAATACTCTGGTGTATTTGTTACAATTACAGGAGACACTAAAGAAACATCTTTTTCTTTGAGCCCATCAATATCAAATTCTAATAATTCATCTCCAATTTCAATTTTTTCTCCTTTTTTCACTTTTAACTTGAATCCTTCTCCATTTAATGAAACAGTTTCTAGACCAATGTGAATTAATAATTCAACTCCTGTATCTGAAGTAATTCCAATAGCATGATTATTAGGAGTTAACATTGTTACCTCCCCAGAAAAAGGAGAATATACTATACCTTCTTTCGGTATAATTGCCACTCCATTCCCAACAATCCCTTCTGCAAAAGTTGAATCAGGAATATCCTCTAAAGGCATGACATCTCCAGTTAATGGAGACAATAAGTTGATAATATTATTATCACTTTCTATTGTAGAAACATTATCTGCAACTCGTATTCTCTCATCTTCCTTACTTTCAAACTTAAACATTAAAGTTATAACTAATGAAACAATAAAACTAGAAACAATTCCTATCAAAGCATAAATAAAGTTGTTGGATCCATTTTCAATATAAGATGGAACAGACATAATACCTGGTACAGTAAAAGAAAATGCTTTTACAGAAAATATACCAAAGATTGCCCCACCAACTGCTCCACCAATCAAGCTGGCGTAGAATGGTTTCTTTAGTTTCATAGTCACTCCATATATTGCTGGTTCAGTAATTCCAAAAACAGCTGGAATGAAAGTCGAAAAAGATAATTGTTTCATTTTTGGATCTTTTATCTTTATAAAAACTCCTAAAGTTGCTCCTGCCTGAGCTAAGTTTGCTACTAAATTCATTGGCAATAACATAACATCGTAACCAAATTTATGAAAACTAGCGAATGTTCCTGGGAAAAAAGCGTAATGCATACCTGTAATAACAATTAGAGGCATTAACCCTCCCATTAATAATCCTGCAACTGGACCTGCAAAATCAAATAATTTAGTAAATAATATGTCTAAATAAACTCCAATATAAGTTCCTAGAGGAGCAATAAACATTAACGTAATAGGAGCTATTATAAGCAGAACTAATAGTGGTACAAAAACTATTCTTAAAGATTTTGGAACAATTTTATCTACTCCTTTATACACATAGCTTAATAGCCATACTCCTAAAATTATTGGTAATACAGATGAAGAATAACTATTCATTGGAATCTTTAATCCAATAAAGCTCAAATAGCTTATTTCTCCTCCAGCAGCATACTCCATAATTTTAGGATACATTAGAACTCCAGCTAGAGTTATTGACAATGAAATATCTGTTTTAAATTTTTTAGCCGCAGAATATGCAATTAAAAAAGGTAAAAAGTGAAATGGTGCATCTGAAATAAAACTTAAAATTTCATAATTTGAACTTGTCTGAGAAAGAAAATTCAAAGCTACTAACAATGCCATAATACCTTTTAATAATCCCCCACCAACAATGGCAGGTAATATTGACGTAAAAATTCCTGAAATTACATCGAAAACTGCTTCTATTACATTTGTTTTTTGTTTAGAAACACCCTCATAATGTTCTTTTTCCCCTAATAATTGACTGATCTCTGAAAAGACATTTGCTACTTCATTTCCAATAATAATTTGAAATTGTCCACTTTGAAATTGCACTCCCATTACACCATCTAAAGACTTTATTTTACTAATGTTTATTTTTTCTCTATTTACTATATTAAACCTTAAACGTGTAATACAGTGCCAACTTTGACTTATATTATCTTTTCCTCCCATTTCTTTTATGATCTTTTCAGCTAATCTTTTTCTATCCATTCCATCTCCTCCTTATTTAATTTTAATATAAAAAAACCTAAACAAAATTTGTAATAACTATTTTAAAATAGTTATTACAAATTTTGTTTAGGTTAATGCCCCTATTAAGTAACACGCCTTAACAAAAAATTATTTATTTTCTCGAACAATTCTTTCTATGTGAATAGTAAGGTAAATAATTTCATCATTACTAATTCCCCAATTATACTCATTTTCTAACATTTCTTTAATTACTAGACAACAGTTATAACTTTTTTTATATTTTTCTTGAATAATCTCCCTGAATGATTTATCCATATCCATTGCATACGATTTATTCATCTTATGACGAGCAATAAAATAGCGAAGATGCGTTATAAACCTAGAGTAATTAATTGTAGTTTTGTCTAAATTTATATCAAATAATCTTTGAATAATTTTAATAATCTTTTTTATTACTTTCATAATTTCCATAGTATCCCCTAATGAATGCCCATCTATTTGAGCATTAACAAAATGAAGAGCTATAAAAGAAGCCTCTATTTTAGGTAATATATGACCTAAACGATTTTCAATGATTTTTAATGCTCCTTTTCCAACTTTATATTCTTCATTATATAAAGTTGGAATCTCCCATTGAAGTGGATTATCCTCGTAATTTTTATTTTGATCTCTGTTAATTGCAAATTGTAAATGATCTGACAAAGAAAATAATATTGATTGATTCAATTTTCTTTTTAGTAGTTCTTCACCGAATACAATAATTTCTTCAGTAACAGTTAAAACTTCTGCTGAAATCTGTTCTAATAATTGACTAGCTTGTATGCTTTTTTCAGGGTAAAAAGTTTTTTTAGCTAAACTTGCATTTACTAAATCACCTTTCTTTTTCTTAAACCCAATTCCTGTACCAAATATAATTACTTCTTTATTTTTCTCTGTTTCTGCTAAAACTATATTATTATTTAATGATTTTATTACTTTCACCAAAGAGAATCACCTCTAAAAAAGTATTAAAAAAACACCAACATCAAAAACAACATCAAAACGATTAAAACAATTCGTTTTGTTATATTTGACTTGGTGGTGCCTGACTAGATCAGTTACACTCCTGCATCTGCTCATCTATTCACTTATTTATCTATTTACAGAATATCATAACAAATAAAGATTGTCAATACTTTTTATATTTTAATTTCAAATATAGTCAGCTAAATTTTAAAAAAAGACCAGCTAAATTTTCACTTAAACTGGTCTTAATAATAATTGTATTCAATTTAATTTATATTTAATAATATAGAATTAATAATTAATATAATAACTTATACTATTTTTTCTTCTATTTTTTCTAATAATTTGAGAACTCCTGATTCAACTTTATTCAAATCTTCTTCATTAGGAGAACCTTCAAATTCAACTGTTTCAACAAAGTCCCACTTCATTTTACTTTTTTCTATTATATCTTTTAATTCCCTTTCAGCTCCACCTGACCATCCATAAGATCCAAAACGAAAAGCTGCTTTATTAATAACTTTTTTTCTTCCTAACTCTTCTATTGCTGCTGCTACTGGTGGAAACATCTTATATTCATAGGTAGGTGCAGCAATTATTAATCCTGCTGATTTAAAAACAGTAGCAATCATTTCACTTTCACTTTCTAAAGGCATTTCAAGTTTATTTACTTTTATCCCTTCTCTTTCTAAGACCTTTTCTACAAACTCAACTGCTTTTGCAGTCATACCATACATTGAACCCCATAATATAGTGATTTCCTTTTTACCATATCCTGCTGAATATTTGCAGAATCTAGTATAATCATCTATTATTTTTTCAGGATTTTGTCTATATACTGGCCCATGTCCTGGAGCTATAATATTTATATCAAATTCTTTAGATTTTTTTATTGCCCTTTTTACCATAGGTGCAAATGTTCCCATAACATTTGAAAAATACCTTATACCTTCATTTTCAAAAAAATCTACTTCTTCAGTTGTCATCTCATCATCAAAATAATGTTCCTCCATTCTTCCAAAAGCTCCATACATATCACAGGAAAATAAAGTTTTAGTATCTGACTCATATGTATACATAGTATCAGGCCAATGTACATTTGGAACTGGATGAAAACTTAATTTTTTTCCCTTACCTAAATCTAATGTATCTCCTTCTTTAACTACTTTTATTTTTTCTCCATCACCATAAAAAGAATTTATCAATTTAGCTGCTTTATCTGTACATATAATTGTAAAATTATCATTAATCTTTTTAAAATTCTCAATCCATCCAGAATGATCTGGCTCCATATGATTAACTATCAAATAATCTATCTCTTCAGGATTTACATCAATTTCTCCAAGACTTTTATATAAAGTTTCTGGTACTCCATCCCAACCTATAACGCCATCTATAATAGCCGTTTTTTCTCCTTTTACTATATAAGAATTTAATGTAACACCATTAGCTAGCTCCCATATTCCTTCAAAAAGCATATCTTCTACATTCATGGATAACATATGTATTCCATCTGCTATCTTTATTTGTTTCATAATATAACCTCCATATTTATCAATTAATATAATATTTTTATCCTTTTTTATTCTTTTTCAAAAAGATGTATGTGCTTTCATCTGATAGATGATCCATGTAAGTATAATCTAGTCTATTAAAACCTTTAATACCTTCTACATCTTTAATCTGTTCTTCTGCCATAAATCTGACCATTTCACCTCTAGCCATCTTTGCTAATGTACCCTTTTCAACTATCTTTTCTTCAATCATCTCCCCAAAAACGCAAGTAATAAACTTCACTTCTTCATCCAAATAATTAGAAATACATTTGCTATACTCTTTAGATGCTAAGTTTATAATATATTTACTTTCCGAAAAAAGTTGATTAGCTAATTTTTTATCCCAGAATTTATAGAGTGAATTTATATCTTCACTTCCCAATTTTGATTGCATTTCCAACCTATAAGGCACAACACCATCAAAGGGACGTAGTACACCATAAAATCCAGATAGTATGCGCAAATGTTCTTCAAGATATTCAAATTCTTTAGTTTCAAATACATTTTGTCCCATATGCTTGTACTGAAGACCTTCAAATGAAAGTATAGCAGGAGTTAAGTTACTATACAAGTCCATATTATGGATTCGATTATAATTTAAAGCAGCTATTTTATCACTACATTTCCATATTGATTTTAATTCTTCATAACTTGAATTTTTTAAATATGATAGCAAAATTTCTGTATCCTCTATAAACTGAGGAATTTGATTATAATCTAATGAATCTATGTCTACCTTCATTTTCTTTGCAGGTGAAATAATAACCCTCATATTTACCTCCTATTTTATTAAGCTTTTCATATCATTATATTTTGTTTGTTTTGATTATATCATAAATATATCTTATTATCTCATGAAAATGTCACACTTCATTTTCTAATATTAAATTCCTTTATATGTAAAAAAACAGTTAAAGTGATAAGATCACTTTAACTGGTTTTTTTACATATAAATATTATCCTAGTTACTAACTAATACCTTATTTAAACCATAAATCTAATTCTAGGTGTGCACTTTCTATTGAATCTGACCCATGGATTACATTTGTATTCATAGAATTAGCAAATTCACCTCTTATAGTGCCTGAAGCTGCAAGCTTTGGATCCTTATCTCCTATCATATTACGCATTACTTCAACAGCAAACTCTCCCTTTACTTCCATTGCCATAACCGGACCACTTAATATATAATTTATTAACTCATTAAAAAATGTTTTGCCTTTATGTTCTTCATAATGTTCCTCAACTAAAGCTCTGCTTGGTTCAAATAATTTAGCCTGTATTATTTTAAAACCCTTTTTTTCTATTTTAGATATGATTTCTCCCATTATACCTCTTTGTATTCCATCAGGTTTAATCATTATAAATGTTCTTTCCAATATATATCCTCCTTAAGGTTATTTCAGATATTATACCCTATATTGAGGAATTTTAAAAACTATTTATCAAAATAATATCAATAGATATTAAAAGTTATAAAAAGTTAAAAAACTCACTATGTTTTAACTTTGTCCTTAAGCAAGAACCTCCAATACACAGAGTATGGGATAATAGCACCAAATATTAAAAAGTACTTATTTATCTTTTCCTTGGGCATTAAAATGTTTTCTCATACTTTCCCCTCCTATAATTTATATGAATTTTGATTTACATGCTTTTTGATACATAATACTTGATGCGGTAATAGCTGCCAATGCCATGACCCATAATATAGGGATAAGCGGAAAAGCCAGAAACAAATGAAGTAAAACGGGCAAAGCAACTACTGCCATGCTGATTATATTAGACACAATAACCGGGAGACTTTGTTTTACAACTACAATTTCATTTTCCCACGTATAATTGGGATATTTCTTATTCAAAGTAATACCAACTATAGCAGTAAATAACGAATAAATAATAGGGATAAGAAACACACTCACTATTTGGAATATATTCATGCTTAATCGTGTCATAATGGATACTATGGCCAGTAAGTAACCAAAGCTATGTAAAGTCAAATTTACTGCAATCTTGCTATTTAAAATTGTTTTAATGGAAACAGGTGAACTCTGTAATATCCATATATTTCTTCCCTCTAATGAAATAGAGGATGCAGCAGGACAACTTAGGGAAAGCATAGCAGCGATAAGAATAGGGGAATAAGTAGAAAGAAAATTATTTATATCCTCAATACCTGTATATTGGCCTAACTGCTCTGGAGACATAATAATTAGAAGTATACTGAAAAGACATAGCATAACTACTCCAAGAGCTGTATTTAAAACTGCCATATAGGAACTGAATAATCGTCCAAACTCTTTCTTGTAAAGTGTAATAAATTGAGATTGCTGTTTTATTTTTTCTCTACGGTTTTCAGTATATTTCGATGATGTGGTTGCAAGAGCATTGAAAAGTCCATACCTTATTGATACTAATTTCATAGCAACATAAAATACAGAAGCAGATAATATGATGAATGCTACTGAACCAACTGTTGCAGAAAAGCCCTGATGATTTAGAAACCAATTTGACAGAGGATATAGTCCAGTAATTTGACTAGCAAGCATTGCACCAAGATTTTTAATATCATTTCCCGATTGCATACTGGAAGCACCTACATATCCTACTATACCAAGTGCTACAAAAGAAAATATCAGTGAAAATATGTTCCTATTTTTGAAATGGGAAGAACCAAGTACAATTAAAAGTCCAATTAACGAAGTAATGCACATTGGTATTAATGGAACAAAAAATATTGAAATAAAATAAAATATAAATCTAAGAACATCCAATGGAGTGTTCATTATCCATACAATTCCTCCTGAAGCCATAAACACAGAGCCAATTATAAAATTAAGCAGATACATAAATAAAAATTTACTACTAATAATCTCACTTGCTTTTACAGGTAAAGCAGACAGCATATCCATATCTCGACTTCCAAATAAAATGCCATTAGAACGAAGTAGTGTTAAAATCAAAATAGCAAAACTAGATATAGAAACCATATAAGCAGGTATCAGATCTTGTTCTCCCATTTGTACTAAGGCTTGCGCAATCAATACGTTATAAGCGCAAAAGAAAAGTATCAGAGTAACTACACCAACTCCTACGAGGATAGTTGTATTTTTTTTACTTCCTGGTTGCTTAATTTCATTGAGGGAAAAATAGTTGATTATTTGGGTTCGGAGTAATAGCCATGTTTTATTCATTTGTCTTACACCTCCATAAAAAAAGCTTCCAAAGATTGATTACCTTTAACTGTTTCAGTAGGCCCGCTTGCAATCAGCTTGCCAGCCTTAATAACGGCAATTTTATTGCAAAGCTTCTCTGCAACATCAAGAACATGTGTAGAAAAGAAAATTGCTCCACCCTTCGATACACATTCCTTCATTACCTGTTTCAATAAAAATGTTGCTTTAGGATCAAGCCCAACAAATGGTTCATCCAATATTAAAAGCTTAGGAGAATGAACTAAAGCAGAAATAATTGCAGTTCGTTGCTTCATCCCATGTGAATATGAAGATATAACATTCCCAAGGTTTAGAGTCATTTCAAATAAATCACTATATTTTTTAATTGATTGTATCGGTTGAGAAGTTGGAATGTTATATAAATCTGCAATAAAGTTTATATATTGATAACCTGTCAAATGTTCATACAAATCTGGATTATCCGGAATATATGCAAGTATAGATTTACAAGCTAACGGGTCTTTCTTGATGGAATGACCGTCTATGATGATTTTCCCATAATCAAAATCGTGAATTCCTAATACTGCTTTGATTGTTGTTGTTTTTCCTGCTCCATTAGCTCCAATAAATCCAAAAATATCTCCTGACTCAATAGAAAGGGATAACCCATCAACTGCTTTCTTTTTATTCCCATAAATTTTTGTAAGATTTTTAATTTCTAATATAGACATAAATAAATCCCCCTTTTACTGACATTTTGTCAGTTAATAATCTAAGAATAACCAATGGAAAATACCATTGGATTTCTTAGGTATTGAAAATAGATATTTCTGCACCTAATGTAGATTCTAATAACTTTTTGTATGCCACAATATAGTTTTCCTTCTCATTATCGGACAAAGCATTTACTGTAATAGAAACAAAGACGTAACCATTTATCAAAAAAGAAGCTGTTTGTGATGGATAGGATACATGAAACACACCTTCTGCAATACCTTGTTCAATAATATCTGTAAAATATATTGATATTTTGCTGGAAACTTTATGAGCAAATCGATCCATTACATAACGATTTTGCTCCAAGTCAACAGTTTTTTGCAGCGTAACCATCTCAGCAGTAATTGTATCTGGAGATATTAAAGTGGCTTCCACAAAAGAGCGAATTTTTTCTATTGCTGAATTTTCACCATAAGTAATCTCAGATAATCGCCGTAAAAGTGGTTCCGAATATCGCTCCACTAAACAATAGAGTATATCCTCCTTGTCTTTGAAATGATAATACAGCAAACCACGGGATATTTTAGCTTCCTCTATAATATTCTGTGTAGTTGTTTTTAAATATCCTTTTTTAATAAATAGACGCAAGGTAGCCTCCATAATTTCAGCTCTACGGACTTCTGGTTCTTTTACATCTCTCATACTACCACCTCTATAATAATAGTATATAGCAACAACTGACACTTTGTCAATAACTTGTTGTGATTATTTAATTTCCTCAGCCAACTCCAAAATAATTCCTTCTGGTCCACGAACGTAGCATAGTTTATAAGCATTTTCGTAGTTTTGTATCTCACCAATAAGTCCTGTCCCTTCCTTTTTAAATTTGGCAACAATAGCTTCAATATCATCAACAGCAAAGGAAATATGACGAATACCAAGAGTGTTTGCCAAAGGACGCTGTATGCCATTTTCATCTGATGGTGTGTGAAATTTTACTAGCTCTATATTTGCTTCACCATCTGATGTTCTAAGCATTACAACTTCCTCTCTAACCTCTTGAAGTCCTATTATTCGCTCTACCCACTCACCTTCTACTTCTCCTTCGCCTATCATTTCAAGACCTAGGTCAAGAAAAAATGCTTTCACAGCAGGAAGGTCATTAACAATTATACCTACATGATCTATTCTATGAATCTTCATATCTAATACCTCCTTGTTCTAAGATTTAAATTTATCATTTCCTACTTTCTTTTATAACTACCCTATCTAAATTTTTCTAAAACAAGATTTAAAATAAAGAAATTCATTAAATGATTACAAAAAAACTAAGCCTATTGATATAGATAAAAATAAAACAATAACACAACAGATTATCAAGTTATGCTAAAGAAAATGGCTAACCTTTAGAAGAAAAATAAAATATTAAAAAATTCTATATCCATATCCACAAAAAAATAGAATCAAAATTTTTATTTATTAAAAATTATAAAGATCAACATGACATTAAGTTAATGTGTAAAATAGTCGGTATTTCTAAAAGTTATTATTATAAATTCTTAAATAAAAAAGAAAGTAAAAGAAGCATTGAAAATAAAAAAATTATTCCTTAAGTGGTAAAAGGAATTCCTATGACAATGCCTGTATAGAATCTTTTCATGATTCGTTAAAGAAAGAAGAAGTTAACCTAGTTATTTATTATGATTATGATGCCGCAAGGCTAACTATATTTGAATACATTGAATCTTGGTACAATAGAAAGATAATTTACAGTAGGATTGGATATTTAACCCCTCAACAATATGAGGATAGTATTAAAAAAACTGCTTCGCACTATAGACTATGCCCATGCCGGGCACACAAATAAATACTCCCTCAACCTTAATTTGAGGGAGTATTTTATACACTATTAATAATACTATTGAAACAAATCAGATTTTTTCCAACTTTAAATTTCACTTCTATCAGTTAATTATAATCTAATATTTATCATTACCATAATCCTTTTTGTTATGATTTTTAATCATTTTTATTACTACTGAAATAACAGCTATAATTGCAAATAAATATCCTATAGGTATAAGAAAAAATGGTTCAGATAATGTTCCATCTGATAAAATTTCAGAACCTATCAGTTTAAATGCAATAAAACATCCTAAACTAATTATTATTGAAATAATACTAAATAAATATTTTTTCATATATTTACCCTCCTTACACTCTTTAATTTATATGCATTTTTTGAAACAACAAGTTTTAATATTATCATAGAATCTTATAAAATTCATAAAAGAACTATAAGCTCTTATCTTAACTATTCTTAACTATATTTTTATATCCAGTATAAGCAGCGTATAAATAGGTCCCATATACTCCAATAACTATAATTCCTGTTATAAATATAGTCGGTCCAAGCTTGAACAGAAATACTAAACCTACATTTCTTGACAATTTACCTATTATTGCTAATGCTACTATAGAATGTACTATTGATAGCATTAGAGGTGCCATAAAATGTATTAGAATTTGAGTAAATATAGTTTTATTAATCATATTATTAGAAACACCAATTTTTTTGAGTGTCTTATATCTGCTTGCACTATCACTTGCTTCTGTTAACTGTTGGATTGCTAATACTGCTGCACTAGCTATTAAAAATACAAATCCCAGATATACTCCTATATATAAATTTGTTCCTATAGCACTTTTTGTTTCATTATATACTTGTATTTTAGTTTCTGCGCTTATAATAAAGCCATATTTATCTAAAATATCGCTACGGTTATAATCTACATTGGCAAATTTTTGTCTCAGCTTTTTAACATCTTCTTCTAGATCTTGTTTATTCATTTCATTTAGATTGTTTATATGCATAGTTGAATAACTTTTAGGCATTCTTTCTACAGCATCGTCTGGCACGATTGCTATTAAATTATACTCAATATCTTTTAAATCCATATCTTTGATTAAAGTATATTTATTCCCATTAATATTTATTTCATTTTTATTATTCATTAATTTGTTTAATGCTTGCTTCTCATTATTATCATTTGTTAACAGTAAAACTTCATTTTTTTCTAACTCTACTGTTGAATCTCCCTTTAACTTTCTCATTTCATTGTACTGTGATACCTTTATAGTTTCTAATACCCCAACATATTTTTTAAGTCTCTCTTTTAACTCTTTATTTGAATATTCATTTAATAAATCAGATACTTTAATTTTTGTATAGTATGCATCTAATACAGCATATTCATAGGACTGTCTTAAGTTAAAATCTACTGTTTTTAAAGCCTTTTCTATATTTTGTACTTCTTGTTCGTCACTACCAACATTTAGTTCAATATTAGCATCAAAAGGTGATAATTTTTCTAATTCTTCTTCTAATTTGGACTTAATGCTTAAGCTTGATGATGAAATTACTATAGTGACAAATAACATGAGGCATATTATTCCCATTGATATAAAGTTTGTATTTATTTTATTACTAAACTGTTTTATAACAAATATATTTAACTTTTTTAAATATATTTGTTTATTTTTTTTCATTATAAATAAGATAAATCCAGCTAATCCAAAGAAGAATAATAGTGTACCGGCACCTCCCCATACTATAGACAGAGGAAAATTAATATCTTGAGGATTAGATGAATACTTCCATCCTAAATAGTAAGCTCTTGATAAAACACCTATAGATATAATGAATATTGTAACTGAAATTACAGGATTTCTAACTTTTATTTCTTCGCTTTTCTTTGATGCATTTATCATATCAATTAGTTTATGCTTGGACACAGCTACTGTATTAAATATCATAACTAAAATAAACATTGTACCAAAATATATGATAGTTTTTCCAATAGCATTGGTAGACATAATAAATTTATACTCTTCCATATCAAACTCAAACAATTTGCCTGTAATTACTGATATTCCTTGAGATAATATTATTCCTAGCAATAATCCTGTACCTAATGAAATGATGCCTACTATAAGGGTTTCATAAGTTAATATTCTAGATACTTTTTGTTTTGACATCCCTAAAGTAGTATATATTCCAAACTCTTTTTTCCTTTTTTTGACTAGAGCATTATTTGCATATATAACTAGTGCACAAAAAATAACTGAAATAAATATAGATATATAGGATATTAATTTAACTAATATATCTATTTTATTTATATCTTCTATTACTGTTTGAGAATTCATTGAATTAAAATTATAAAATATACACACTGCTAATGTAAGAGTTATAAAGTATATTGTATAATCTTTAAAACTCTTTTTTATATTATTAGTGGCTATATTAAAATACATTATTAACATCTCCTCCCAACAGTGTCATTACTTCAATAATTCTATTGAAAAATTCTTTTCTAGAATCATTACCTCTAACTATCTCATTAAATATTTTACCATCTTTTATAAATAGTATCCTATTAGCATAACTTGCAGTGAAAGCATCATGGGTTACAAGTAATATAGTAGCTTCCAAATCTCTATTTAATTTCTCAAAAGATTCTAATAATAACCTTGCAGATTTGGAATCTAAAGCCCCAGTAGGTTCGTCGGCCAATATGAGTGATGGGTTAGTAACTATTGCCCTAGCGCAAGCTACTCTTTGCTGCTGTCCACCTGACATTTGGTAGGGATGTTTATTTAAAATATCTGAAATGCCAAGTGTTCCTGCAACTTTTTTTATTAAACTATCTATTTCCTTTGGCTTTCTTTTCTGTATTGTTAAAGCTAAAGCTATATTTTCATAACCAGTTAATGTATCAAGCAAATTGAAATCTTGAAATATAAATCCTAACTCATCTCTCCTAAACTTATCTAGCTTTTTAGATTTTAATTTTGTAATCTCATGATTATTTATAGTAATATTACCAGTTGTTACGTTATCTATTGTTGCAATGCAGTTAAGCAAAGTAGTTTTTCCACTTCCAGATGGTCCCATTATTCCAACGAACTCACCTTTATCCACCTTGAAGCTTATGCCATCTAATGCTTTAGTTACAACTTCTTTTTTTCCATAATACTTTTCAATATTTTCTATTTTTAATATATTTTTCATATTTATATCCTCCATTCAACTTTATTGAATTTGCTAACTACCTTTTAATCTACCTTATAACATTATTATATTAGTCTATTAATAGATTACATATCGAATTAGCTTTCATTAAAGTTTCATTTTTGTAAGATAATCTTTTGTTATAAGTTTTCCATTTGTACAAATCCTAATACAAATTTACCTAATGACTTACTTCCACTTCTTTAAGTGACATATATACACCTAGTACCTTTTTTATATGAGCATTTTGCCTTAAATCGTATAAAAAAGTTTAAAAGCAAATTTAAAGATTAAAAGAAAAAAGTGTGAGTATTTTAACTCACACTTTTCAATTCAATAAATTAAATTTGCTTAATGGAAATATTATATTGACCTTTGTTCCTATCCCTAATTCAGATTTAATATTTATTTCTAAACCTAACTTATCACAAAGCTTTTTGCAAAGATATAATCCCATACCTGTAGATGTGTTATATTTTCTTCCATATTCTCCTGTAAAACCTTTTTCAAAAACTTTATTGATATCCTTCTCTGAAATTCCTATACCACTATCTTGAATTGTAAGTATTACGTTATTCTTATTAGTAGTTGAATATATCTTTATACTACCTCCTGTGGATTTTATATACTTGATTGAATTAGTTATAATTTGATTTAGTATAAACTCTACCCATTTTATATCACTATATACAACAGCATGTATTTCATCTAGCTGTAAATTTATTCTTTTATTTATAAAATCTTTAGAATTTCTTTTAATAGTATTATTTATAGCTACTGATAAGTCAAACCTCTTTATTATATAATCTTTACTAACATCACTACTCCTTGAATAGTACAATGCCTGCTCTACAAATCCTTCTATTTTCTTTATTTCTTTGCCTATATTCTTTGTAATAAGACTTTTATTATTTTCTATAATCAACATACTAGATGAAATAGGTGTTTTAATTTCATGAACCCAAGTCTCAATATATTCTCTGTACTCTAACTGAAGATTTTTATAATAATTTACATGCTCATGCATTTCTTTATTACATGTTTTTAATATATCATAAAAAAGTTTTCCTTCTAAAAAATCTGTTTTTTCCATGATTTCTGGTAATAAATACTTTTTATCAAGACCTTGTAATATTTCTTCCATATTATTATAATATTTTGCATATTTAAGAAACTCTATACTTATATAAACTGCTAAAGGTAAAAACCATATTATAAAAATTGAAAATATAACAATACTTCTTATTTCCAGTATAGCTAATATTAACGCTAGAATTAAAAAAACTATAGAATTTACAAAAATGAATAAAAATCTTTCTTTTAAATATTCTTTTATACTCATGGCATTATGTACCCTAAACCTCTTCTTGTTTGTATTACATCCTTTACACCTATATCTTCAAGGGTTTTTCTTAACCTTGTTACATTTACAGATAGTGTATTATCATCAATAAAAACATCTGAGTTCCATAAGTATTCCATTAATTCTTCTCTAGATACTATAGTTCCTTTTTTCTTTATAAGATAAGAAAGTATCTTTATTTCATTCTTAGTTAATTGTTCGGTGTTTTCCTTATAAACAATACTACCATTTAATAGATTTAGTTTCATATCATTATAAGATAATATATCACTAAGACTATTTTTGGAGGTTCTCTTCAAAACTGCTGAAATACGCGCTAAAAGTATTTGTGTATTATAAGGTTTTGTGATAAAATCATCTGCACCTAAATTCATACTCATGAGCTCATCTGTTTCACTATCTCTACTTGTAACTACTATTATTGGCGTATCTAAATTTTTTCTAATCTCCCTGCATATATGATATCCATCAAAGACAGGTAAATTTATATCTAGTAAAATTAGGTCAGCATCAGATTTATATATATATTCAACTATATTGTTAAAATAATCTGGAGCATCAATCTCATAATCATATTTAGATAAAAATATTTTAAGTTCTTCTCTTATAATTTTAGTATCCTCTATTATAATAATTTTCTGCATATCTATCCTCCAATATAAATCTCTGAGTATCCAAAAAGTCACTTTCATCTAATAGTTTATTAATGTATCACTTTGCTATTCATATATTACTTACTTAATTATATTTAATATCGCTGGGAAAAGGTATCTACATATTTGGATTTAGGTTAATAACTAAGAATTTAACTTATAGAAGTTAAGTGTAAATTACTTTTTTATAAATCTTTACATTATTATAACTAAATTAAAATCAAATATCAACGACAAAAAGTTTTGGACTTTACACAAAATACTATACACTACCTATATCAAAACTAGTTTATATTACTTGTAATAAAAGAATACACATAATCTTTTATTATATTTTTTTGAGTTACTATTACTATAACCTTACAGTTTTTCTAAAATACAAAAAGGCTGAGTAAAAAATATTCAAATAAGTTATTTTTTAAAATTTTATTCAAATTTGAGGGCATAATTTATATAAAAATAATTCCTATGCTTTTTGGAGAAGAATTGATTACTATAATACCATTTTTAATAGTATTGGAATTTAGTTATAAAAATTTAAATCTCTCTAGAAAAAGATCAATTATAACAGCTTGGATTGTTACTTCTTTACTTTTTGGAGCTATTCATTTGCCCACATATAGTTGGAATATTATTCAAGCGATTTTAGGAATAGGAATTGTTAGAATAATTCTTACTTATCCATACATTAAAACAAAGAATATTTGGACTTCTTTGTTAGTTCATCTATTAAATGATTGGATTCTTTTTTTACCTGCTATATTTTTAGGATAGGATGCAAGGACTTATTATTAGCTCCTAAGATAACTACATGATAACGGTCATAGGTGTGAAGGACCTGCATCATATCTGAGTTTTCTATCATAATTATGTTAGAAATTATGTCAGCTGACTATGTAAATTAGTTTAACAATATTAGGATTCAGAGTCATTAGTAAATTTAAGTCCTAAACAATATAAATTACATAACCTTAAAAAATATCTAAATAAGTGTTGACAATTCACTTCTTTTCCATCAACTTTGTATTTTTTCCAATGCCCTAACTAAAGTATTTATATTTTTAATACCTTTATAATCTGAATCCTTTCTTCTTATATATCATTGTCGAGAGCCCTTAAAAACATTACTTAACTATTTCTGTGGAATATCTATCTATAAATACTAATGTGCACCATGACGCAATCTTGAAACCAGACTTTCCTTCTGAAATAATCTTACTAAAATACTAGAAACAACTATAGGCACCATGACAATAATCATAATATATATTAAAAGATATCCTATTGGAAAATGGTAATGAAGATAAGTTGCACCAAAGTGCTGCAATACTCTTATTAATCCATATCCTAATGCTGTACCAAATATTAAAGTTATTATTAAATTTCCAAAAGACAAACCTAAGCCTTCAAATTGAATCATTCTTATCAATTGTTTATGGCTTAATCCAATAGATTGGAGCATTGCAAATTCTTTTTGTCTCGCAATAATATTAGTTATTATTGTATTGACTAGATTAATTAAACTAAATAAAATGATAAAACCACTTAATCCTATTATTACTTTATTTATTAAATCAAATGATTGCTTATCTTCTATTAAATTTTGTTTTAATGTACCCATTTCAAGCAAAGGACTTTCTTCTATTATATTAGAAAGTTTCTTTTCTACTTTATCTCCTTCCTTCTCAAAATTATTTACAGATATAACTAATGTATCTATTGTATTAATGCCTGGAAATAATTGTTCTAACTTTTCAATTGGTAAGATAAACCACCCAGAGTTATATGTGACATTACTAGATTTATCTATAGACCCTATGACCTTAAATGTTTTTTCAATTTCCTTATTTCCATCAAAGTACCTGAATTTAACCTTATCTCCCATGTCAAATTTCCACCCATAGATTTCTTCCGCTACTTTATTATGTGCTACAAGGATTTCATCATTTTCTATCATCCTATTATAATCAAAAGTCCCTTCTACCAATGTTTTGTTTATTATATCAATATCTTCTCTCTTAAATGCTGAAAAATAGTCCCCTTTATTGACTACATCCTTATAATCATATTTTACAGATGTACGATTAAATTCTATAATATCATCAACCTCTGGTATTGACTTTATCTTTTTCACTAATTCTTCATTCATTGGGTTTTTCAATTGAACTCCTGTTATGCCCTTATCAATAGTCTGTACCGTATTATAATCAAAGGAAATAATATATTCTCCCAGTTCATACATACCTTGCCTTGAATATTCTTCTAAAGAAGTTGATACTATCATAGTTGTGCTCATAATAAATAAAGCTCCACCTATTCCAAGGGAAACTAATGTCAAAAAAGATTTGTTCCTATTCCTTCCTATGCTAATTCTTGCCATGGAAAAAGGAGACAATTTTCTATGTAATTCCTTAGTTTCCTTTAATCCTTTGCCTTCAAACCCTGCAAATCTAGATGCCTCAACAGGTGAAATAGAAGAAGCCACTTTTGCTGGTTTTTGAACTGAAATAATTATGGTAATGAATTCTGCTATTGCTATGATTAGACTTAGAATAGAAGTATGTTTAAAACTCCATCCTTCTGGAATAAGCCAGTATGAAATTATCCAGGATATCAGAAGTCCTATAGGAGTTCCCATTAAAAACATAATTGTCCCTTCTCTTCTTACCATTGCTTTAATTTGTTTTTCAGAAGTACCTATGGTTCTCAACTGACCAAATCTTTGAATATTATCTAAAACTGAAATATAGAATATACTGTACACAACCAATATGCTGACCAATAGAATTCCTAGAGATACTACTATTATAACTAAAGCATCTTGTTTAGATAGGGTTAAGGAATTAGCAAAAAAATTGTTTGGATTTATGTCTTTTCTTTCAATTCCTGCATCTTTCCCAATTCTTCTTAGGCTGTCTAAAAACTCACCTTCTGACATTATAGATGCATTTTTTATTTTACAAAAAACAATATAAGGTTCATCCTTCATCTGCTCTCCTTTTTCAGAATACGCCTTGGAAAATAGGATTGAATTGATACTGGAATTCTCATTACCTTCCTCATAAAATCCACTAATTACAAATTCTTCCTCTTTGCCATCTAAAAATTTTATCTTTATAGAATCTCCTATATTTTCTGCATCAGGAAATAATTCTAATATAGGTCTATCTACTACAACCTCATTAAATTTTTCTGGATAATTTCCCTCAGCTATTGTTTTTGTCTTTATACTCTTTGTATCTTTTTCAAAATAAACTGGATGAATCATTTTATTTTCCATCTTAAAACTACTAACACTCTTTCCTAATGTTAAGAAATCTATTTCATCAGAAGCTTTTAACTTCTCAATCTGTTCTTCATTGACATTCTCATAAATAACATGCTGTACCGTATCTAACTGCTTTTTAGTTTTCTGTTCCCTTGCTGATTGAAAAAGAGACATGACTCCAAGTAATGAAACAGATAATATAATAGTTATTAATATAAAAACATTTCTTGTCCTATTAAATTTCACGCTCCTACTTGCTAATTTTTGTATGACTTTTCGATTATTATTTGCTATCATAACTTTTCCCCTATCTATTATAAATTTTTCCATCTTCAATTCTGACAATCCGATCAGCTAATTGAGCAATTTCGTTATTATGGGTAATCATTACAATAGTTTGATTAAATTGTTTACTTGTTCTTTTTAATAATCCCAATACTTCAGAACTGGTTTTACTATCTAAATTTCCAGTAGGCTCATCTGCTAAAATAATAGAGGGCTTAGTGGCCAAAGCTCTTGCTATTGCTCCCCTTTGTTGCTCTCCACCTGATAAGTAATTAGGAAATCTTCGTTTTTTATCTCCTAAATGTAGTAGTTCAATTACTTCTTCTATATATTCCTCATCAATTGTTTCTCCATCTAAGTCCAATGGCAAAACAATATTTTCATAAAGATTTAGCATAGGTACTAGATTAAAATTTTGGAAAATAAATCCTACATTTCTTCTTCTAAAAATAGTTAATTCTTCATCAGACAGCAGAGAAATATCCTGTCCAGTTACAATCACTTGTCCTGTAGTAGGATTATCTAACCCACCTAACATATTTAACAAAGTAGACTTCCCTGATCCCGAAGTTCCTACAATTGCAAGAAACTCACCTTTTTTTACTGTTATATTTACTCCATCTATGGCTTTTACAATATTATGTTCTTCTCCATAATATTTTTTTAAATTTATAGCTTCTAATATATTCATTATATCTTCCTCCTTTTCTTAAGATAACTTTATCAAGTAAATCTAACACAAATATAACAGAATATATTTTTAATTAAAAAAAACAATACCAATTCTAACTTTTTTGTTAGAATTGGTATTGAGCATATTATTTATAAATCATTTGGTAAAAAAACTGAAAAGGTAGAACCTTCTCCAACAATAGATGATACTTTTATATACCCCTCTTGTTTTTGAATAATTTCTCTTGATAAATAAAGTCCAATGCCTACTCCTTCTTTATCATAACTACTTTCTTCTCTAAAAAATCGTTGAAATATCTTACCAAAATTTTTTTCCAGAATACCTACTCCCTGGTCAATAATATCAACTTTGGTGTACATCTCCCATTCTTGCACTTTAATCTCTATTTTTGTCTTATCTAAGGAGTATTTAATTGCATTTTCTAATATATTAGACAAAGCTTCTGATGTCCATTTTTTATCATGTGATAAATTATAATTCTCTGGACACTCTACAATAATTTCTATACTTTTATTCTCTGCCTTTACTGTGATTTCCGATATAGCTTCAGCAATAGTGTCAAATAAATTTGATGGGGTCTTATTTAACTGAATTAATCCTGTTTCCAACCTTGATGATTTAATCATAGAATCTAATAGAAAGCCTAGTTTGTCCAGTTGCTCATCCATAGACTTTAATAGTTTTTCTTTCTCTTCTTTAGATACTTCTTCCTTAACTAAAGCTGATTGCAGTATCTTTAAATTAGTCATAGGAGTCTTTACCTGATGAGAAACATCTGAAATTAGATTTTGCAACTTCTCTTTTTCTTTTAATCCTTGTAAAGATTCTGCCTTCCATATTTCTGATAATCGAAGAATTTTTTGATTTATTTTTGAATCAAAAGTTTCATCTAATGTTTTTAATTTGTTAATCTTTTGATGGTCTCTATTGATTAAATAAATTAGTGAATAATTTAAAGTATTGATATAATCCATATATTTACTAATAGTTTTTTTCTTATTGTAATAAAAAATCAATATAATGGCAAAATAAGTAATTAATGAAAATAATAATAATGTTACATTATAAAAATATAAGGTTAAAAAAACATGATATATAATACCTATTATAATTAAAATAATCATTTCAAAAAAATCTCTATTCCTCATAGGCATCTCCTACCCACTGATAGCCCATTCCATAGATTGTCTTAATATATTTTTTATCTTTAGTTTCAATCTTAGACCTAATTCGGCTAACCATCATAGTTAAAGCATTTTCGTCCACATATTTTTCATTTTCATCCCATAGCTTTTCCAATAATAAGCTTCTCGTTAGTACCATTTTATAGTTTATAACAAATAAATATAATAGGTTAAACTCTGCAGTAGTCAATTCAATATTTTTTCCTTGTATCATAGCTGTACGTTTGGTGAAATTCAAAATCAAATTTCCATCATCATAAATATTCCCTGTATTCTTTATACTGGTACTCTTTAACCAAATCTCTACTTTTTTAAGAAAGATGCTAACATGAAATGGTTTTGTAATATAATCCTCTGCTCCCAATTCGTAACCCTTCAACATATCACTTTCCATGTCATTTGCAGTTAAAAATATAATAGGTATTGTTGTTTTACTCCTACACATTTTACATAGTTCAAAACCGTTTCCATCTGGAAGGTTTATATCTAATATAATCAAATCAAATTTACCTTTTGAAAGATAGTCTTTAGCAGTTGCTACATTATGAGCAGAGATTACTTCATATCCTTCCATTGTTAGGTGAAAAGCTAAAGTTTTATTTAACAAACGATCATCTTCTACTAATAATATTTTTTTCATTCGCTTTACCTTCCTTATGGTATTTTAATCAATAAATCTTTGACACTTCTAATACTAATATGTCAATAAAATTAACATGTGGTCCTATATAGTTTCCTATACAACCTTTTAATTATAAATCTCTAGGATAGAGCTTCAGAAATCTAATTTATGTATATCTTATGCTCTTGTCATTATTATAGCATATTCCCCGCAGGCTAGTTCGGATAGAAATTGAGCACTTTTGTTATGATTTTAGTTTATTTTCATGTTTTAAATATAAATTAAGAGAGAATTAAGCTTATATTTAATTCTCTCTTATTCTGTTATTTACAACTTTTTATTTTATTTCTTTTTATAACTACCTTATCTAAAGTCATTTGAAACAAAATTAAAAATATCATGATAAAAACCAGTGGGGATAGAATATATTTTTGCTCTACATGCCTTGAGAAGATAATAAAGATGATAGTTGAATACTATATCTCCTTGAAGAAAAAGCTTATTGTTTAACAAGGACAATTTTTTTATTTTTATTATAGCGACAAAAATATAATTGTAGGTAGTTATATTCTAAAATAAAAAGAAGACTCAGAATTAAATCCAAGTCAACCTAATAAATAATACTTATTCATCCTCATACTCCATTAGTATTCACAAAAATATACCAACTTAGGTTTACCCCATAGTGCTGCACAAACTATTCTTTATTCTCTACTTCTTTATCGAAAAAAGAACCATAGAAAGTAGTCTGTGATAGATTCAGACGTTTATTATGATTAGAATGTGGAACTGCTTCATTGCTAGGATAACCGAGCAATAGCAACGCGACAGGAATGATATTTGACGGAATATCAAAAGTTTTTATTATAATATCTGGATTAAAATGCCCTACCCATGTAGAACCTAACCCTAAGTTTGTTGCCTGTAGCATCATGTGTGTTGCAACAATGCTTGAATCAATATCCCCACTATCCTTATTATCAAATTTTCTTTTCCAGCTTGAATTTCTATCATAGCAAACTAAAAGAGCCAAACTTTGATTAAACTTATAGGGTGTACAAAGGCTTAGTTTAGATAGATCTTCCTTATTATCTAGAACAAGGATTCGTTGTGGCTGATAATTAACAGCAGTGGGAGCTACTCGTCCCGCCTCAAGTATTAAATTCAATTTTTCTTTTTCAACTTTTTTATCACTAAATTTCCTAACAGAGTATCTCTTTTCTGCTAATTCTAAAAAATCCATATCACATTCTCCTTTAATTAGAGTTATATTTGACTTTGACAAGTATAGTGTATATTATTATATTAAGTTCTTCAAGTATGAACATTTTTGTTATATACTAAACTTTTTGTAAGTATTGAGGTGATATTATGGATTTTAATAGTAAGTACGGAAAATGTCCAATATACTACACGATTTCAAAAATCCAAGGAAAATGGAAATGGGCTATTTTATATAAACTCTATAAATCTAAAGTAATTCGCTACAATAAACTTTGGAATGATTTGAAACCCATAGCTCATAGAACGTTAAGCAAGCAGCTTAAAGAACTTGAATCAGATGGATTAGTTCATCGAGAACAGTATAATGAAGTTCCACCAAGAGTTGAGTACTCTCTTACAAATGATGGACAAACCCTTTCTCCCATTCTTGAATTGATGTCTGACTGGGGATCTGAACGCATAAATAGCGATATAAAATAAGAAAAGTCAATAAAGACTCCTACAGTTTGATTGACTCTGCTATTATCTTCCATCATTTTAATAATTATGATCTTTTGGTCTTTTACATTGATTAAGTTGATTAAGGTTTCCTCTTTGCATTTCAGAAAAAACAACAGAAAATGAAATCGAATTACCCTACATCATCTATGTTTCACCCTAAAAAATGGGTGTTTTCCAGCCTGGTTTTTGCCTGTTTTTCATTTCAAAACTACAACATAATACCATTTCTATTTAATAGCAACAGCCTCAAAAGTAATTATCTCTTCAGAATTTGATGGATATTGTCCAAATTTATAATCTGAAGAAATCACAATATTTTTAAATCCTATACTTTCAAGTATTAATTTAAACTCTTCTACTCCATACCATCGTAATGGAAAATACTCTAATTCAGTTTGAATAAGTACACCTTCACGCCACTTTTCATATCGTCCATGGGAAATAGTATATTGATTTATATAGTCAACTTCAACAATTTTATTTTCTAATGTAATTATATCTCCATTAGAACATTCCAAAGTTTTTGTAGAAACTGTGTCTATTGAAATATCTGTTTGTAAAGATATATCAACAATTAATCTACCACCATTAGATAAATGCTTATAAAAGTTTTTTAATGCTTTTATTGAATCTTCTCTTTTATGTACTAGAAGGAACGTTCCCGTTGGTACAATAATAGCGTCATATTTTGTATCTTGTGAAAAAGACTCCATCTTTGCCTCAAAAAGTTTAGCATTTAAACCTATCTTTTTACAGTTATTCATACATATATTTAACATATCTTTTGAACTATCAAACCCTTCAACATTTAATCCTTTTTTTAAAAGAGGAATTAATATACGACCAGTTCCTATTCCAGGTTCAAGAATAGGTCCTTTGCATGACTCTAATCTATTCATATAAAACTCAACATCCCCAAAAGAATGACCTATAGGTTTATCCATATCATATACTTCTGAAGACAATCTACCATAATAACTTAACATTTTTTATCACCTTCTTCTTTTATTTATAAGTAAACTTTGTAAACATAAAGAGATAGTTGCCTTTATTTTACTTTTTTAATAGGAACGTAAATATCCATTACAGTATCCTGCCTATGATGACAACGTTCATCATAGAATTCAAAATCAAGTTTACTTTCGTCATATACATATCCACTATCTTTAAACCAATCTTCAAAAATATATTTCCATGTGCCTGCAATGATCTTTGCAAACTCCTTTTGTTCTTTTTCATTTGTAGTATCAATAGGAGGCGTTGTAAAAACTGCATACTCAGCTTCTGGAACTTCTACTGTTAGCATATTTTCTTCTACCTTTGAAAAGTCATCCACTATAACACCTAAAAGATATATTGTATTTCCATCTTCAGATAATGGAACACATAATCCCACTTCACCATGCTTAGCAGGATTTAAAATTTTATACATTTTACTTTCTAAATTTTCACCATTATAATTGCTCCAAAAGGATGCAATATCCTTTGTATATGTTCCCCCAGTAATATTGGTTTTAATTCCATAGCCAGCTACCTTAAAGGCAGCTTTCTTTACAATAACAGGATACATAATATAACCTCCAATTTCAAATGTTGTTTTTGCATCATCATATCCAGCCATTCGCGCTATATATTGTGTTGGACTATAACCAAAAGATTTACGAAATGCCTTGGTAAACCCACTATGTGTTTCAAATCCATATTCTAAAGAAATATCAATAATTTTTCTACCTTTGAATAATTCTATAGCTGCTAAAGACAACCTTCGTTCTCGAATATATTCCATAACAGACATGCCTTTACATAGGCTAAAAACTCTACAAAAATGATAAACTGAGTACCCTAATTGATTAGCAACATCTTTAATAGTAATATTTTCTTTGATATGCTCCTCAATAAATTTAATACACTTCTCAATATCTCTCCTATAATTCAATTTCCACCTCCACCTGACCTTTCTCCGTACTCTAACTTTATTATAACAACAACATTAAAATAAAACTGTTCCTGTTTTGCTAAATATTGATATATGATTCTTTTTTATATTAAAGTCTTTGTATTATTCTCATATCTTTCAGATTTGTTTTGAAATAAAAAATTAACAAGTTCTCTAAATTCCGAAAATAGTTTAACTCTTAGTGCTATAATTATTTAATTTTAAAAAAATCAGATTTTAATCCTTTATGTATAAATTCTAAAGTAACTTATGATTATATTATAATAAAATATACCTTGACATGTAAATTATATAATGATATTATTTAATTATAGACCGACGGTCGGTATGAAGGAGGGTATAATGATAAACAACAATTCATCTAATCAAACATATGAAGATATTCTATCTACTGCATATAGCTTTTTTATTAAAAAGGGATATGAAAAAACAAGTATACAAGAAATTATTAATGAGTTAGGAATTTCTAAAGGAGCTATCTATCATTATTTCAAGTCAAAAGAAGAAATATTACAGTCAGTATTACTTTCTGAAAGAGAAAAAGCCAATACTTATTTGGATAAATTAATTCTGGAAGTAGATGGCTATAATGCACAAGAAAAGATTAAACATATATTAAACAGATTAACAAGTGATGAAAAAATAAATACAACAAATAGATTTTTACTTAATCAAACAAACAATAGTAAGGCTATTATGCAAAATATTATTCAAACAGTTAATATAGATTCAATTAAATTTTATGAACTGATTCAAGATGGAATTAAAGATGGTTCATTAAATACAAGATTTCCAAAAGAATGCTCAGAATTACTACTTTTACTGTGTAATATATGGCTAAATCCTATTTTATTTAATAGAACATACGAAGAGACCATAAATAGGTTTATATTTATTCAATTTACTATGAAACAATTAGGTGTAGATGTTATAGACAATAAATTATTAGATAAAGTTAAAAATAATCTTAAAGGAGTTGGAATAAATGAAAACACTAAATAGCAAGGCTTTAGAAAATAGAAAAAAGGCAATGGAATCATCAAAAAAAATTGTTAAAGATTATAAAATATTTACAGCACCTTTAGATGTAAGAAAAAAACGTGCCATGCTAGGTACTACTTGTGGAACTTTAGGAGTTTTAGCAGCTGGAGCATTTTATGTAGTTAAGTCATACAACATAGCAACAGGATTAATGATTGGAGGAGTAGCAACACTAGGTGTTAACTTAGCAACATCAAAATTATTAAACAAAAAATAAACTTAGTACCAAATTAGTTAAATGATATAAACAAAAACTAAAATAATACGTGTAAGTCGGTCATATGAATTAGTTCAAAATTAAGTGGCCGATTTTTACACGCATATCTATTCCATTTATAATAGTTATTACAATGATTACCCTTAAGGGATGTCTTTAATTAATTGCGGTATGATAATTGTAATCTCTATTAATTCTCTCTACTATATACTGATAAAATCGCTAAACTTGGATCTATGTCAATAAAATAGACACAAAAAATCAAACTTTTATGTAGATTTTTAATCCTTTGCTCATATTGTTAAGGGCTTAAATATCAAATAATACTGTGAAATCTCTTTCTATTGTACCAAAATTTAATGTACTTAAATATGTCTAGACTTGCAGAATCATAATCATATCAAGACTGAATACTTTTATAAGATTTCATATCTGTAGAAGCATACCTTTCTACGCTCCACCTTATCTACTATTCCTCCACTACCTTATTTACTATCTTCTCTGCCAATGGAATAAATATATTCGCCAATGGTATAGAAATTGCCGTACCCAACAATGAAGATTTTAAAAATGCCATCATGAATCCTGCTCTAAATCCATAATTTATTAATACCATAAAAAAGGCAATAGGTACAGATATAAATACAGCAGCAAGACATGAAAATACAACTCCCCTATACTTCTTATTTATTTTCACAAATATCATCTCCTTTTTGATTTCTATCTAGTGATTTTATTGACATATTCTTTAATATATTGGATAACACCTCTAATTCATCATCATTTACATTTGGTGAAATCAATTCATCCCAAGATTTTAATGCGTTATATATTCTGTGTTTCACCTTTAAAGCTTTTTCTGTGACTTGAATTCTATAGGACCTTTTGTCCCTTTGATTTTTTATTCTTTTTATATACCCTTTATCCTCAAGACTCCTTATACTCCTTGTTATCGCTGCCTTATTAATATAATATATTTCAGCTAAATCCTCTTGAGTCAATTCTTTATTTTCATAAAGTTTTATCAAATATATATATTCACCTGATGTTATATCTAAGTCCTTCAACTCATTATTTATAAATTTCTGAAACTGTCTATACAATATAGATATCCATCTGCCAAAGTCTTCGTATACGTTTTTCATATTTTATCACCATATTTATTTTATAAAAATATAGTTGATAAGTCAACTATATTAGAGGAGGAAATATATTGATAAAATTAATGCTATTAGGTTTATTACAACAAAGAGATTTGACAGGTTATGAAATAATACAGTATTTAAAGTTGAGTCATGCAGAGAGTTGGGCAGGTATTAAAATAGGCTCAATATATTATGCACTTAATAAAATGGAAGAAAGTGAACTGATAAAAGTTCAATGTATTGAGAATATAGGAAATCGTTCACGAACTTTTTATTCGATTACTGAAAAAGGAGAAGATTTTTTCGAAACCGAACTAGAAGATATCCTCAGTAAAGTTGACCTTAATTTTCCTAATTCTTTATATACTGCTGTAACTTTTTTAGGAAAACTACCCTATGAGAAAGCAATAAACGCTATTAATATTCACATTAAAAATCTGGAAAAAGAGTTGCTAAATTGGAAAGCTGCTGAGAAATCAAAAGAAAAAGTACAATCAAAACCATTGCCTAGTTATATGAAAGCTCTGCTAAAAAATGGTTGTACCCATATTGAGGTAAACATAGAATTTTTAAAAGAGATAAAGGAGCTGCTGCATAAAGAATCATTTGAGGTTCACTTACCTCCATTAAATAAAATAGGAAAAGGAGAAAAAGATTATGAATCCTAAAATAATTTTACCATCAACTAATCAACTAATCGACGAAAGTCTAAAGCTTCAAATTACAGGATTAAAACCAAACCAAAAGGTGAAAATACAAGCAGAAATGCAAGACGATGTAAAAAGAACATGGTGTTCCTTTGGAATTTTCACAGCTGATTACCAAGGAACTATTGATTTAAATACAACAGCACCTAAAAAAGGCTCATACAGTGGTTGTGACCCTAATGGTTTGCTATGGTCTATGCAAATAAAGGAAAGTAATACTCCTTTTCCACCTATATTTTTAAAAATGACTACTCAACCTAATAAGGTAAGTTTTTATTTGTTAATAAAAGATAAAATAAAAGATACAAGAGAAGTACATATTAACTTTACTAATTCTGATAC
The DNA here is from genome assembly GCF_009911265.1 of Senegalia massiliensis. Taxonomy (NCBI): domain Bacteria; kingdom Bacillati; phylum Bacillota; class Clostridia; order Eubacteriales; family Clostridiaceae; genus Senegalia; species Senegalia massiliensis. Next base: position 61,673 of record NZ_QXXA01000014.1, read on the forward strand.
TGAACAAATTGTTGTTCAAAATTTAATAGTAGGAAAACTTTTTAAGCCTAAAGGAAAGGATAATCTACCAGCTGTAATTATAGTTGGGGGATCTACAGGAGGACTCTTTTGGACAGAACAAATAGCAGCTTTACTTAGTAATAAAGGATATGCAGCTCTTGCTTTAAATTACTTTGATGTTCAAAATGATAATTTACCAAATGAACTCATTGAAATTAAAATAGAATACTTCAAAAGAGCTCTTGATTGGCTTAAAAGCAAACCCGAAATTGACGACAGCAATATAAGTATAATGGGAATTTCTAAAGGTGGTGAGTTATCATTATTATTTGGTTCATTTTTTTCTAAGCATTTAACTTCTATTATTACTTACGTACCTTCTTCCCATGTATTTGAAGGAATTTCCATGGTAGAACATAAGACAAAATCATCATGGACTTATAAAACCACCCCTATTAACTTTATACAATACCCATCAAATACAAAATTCTCAAAAAATATGACTCCCACTGATATACGAAAAATTCATGATAATGCATTAAATTCAGCTACTTCTAAACAATTAGAGAGTGCTCGTATTCCAATTGAAAATATATCATGTCCTATTCTTATGATTTCTGGTGAAAAAGATAATACTTGGCCATCCTCAAAAATGTGTAGAGATATGATGCAAACTTTAGAAGAACATAATAATCCTTATCAATCAAAACACTTAAATTTTAGTAATATGGGACATACTTTCTTTCTCCCTAATATCCCTCCTATGATTGATCATCCATCAGTAATGGCAAAAAACGCTGCAAATGCTAACAGAAAAGCTTGGGAGGCAACACTCAATTTTTTGGTTAAACATTCTAATTAAACTATGGGAAATCTCAACATAATTACTACACGTAAAAATAATGCACCTAAATTTCGGTGCATTTGTTTTTATTATCTGAGATATTTTAAAAAACAGTTAACACAAAATCATAAATCTAATCAATGAATACAAACTTCCAACTCGCCAATTTGCACTTTATTTCTAAACTCATCACCATTTGTAATGGAATAAAAATAACCTATAGCCTTATATATAGCTATTCCATAGATTCTACTCTTTATATTCCTACAACAAACTCCACATGTGTTTAGGTAGTTAAATAATACTAAAACTCAGATTATATTATTATTATTTGCAACTTCTTTTGCAAATTCAATAAGTCAATGATTAGATTGTTATTATCTTTCCTGTGATTTTTTATCTACAAATTTTTCATCAGTAAATCTACTCTTTCAACTCTATTTCGTCCATCTTTTTTTGCTTGATACAATGCTTGATCAGCTGCATTTATAATGTTTTCAGGATACATACTTTCATCAGGAACAACTGATGCTACTCCCAAACTAATAGTAATAATTGTGGCTAAGCCTTCATTTTTCATACCTAGATTTTCAGTTTTAGCTCTTATATCTTCAGCTACTACCATAGCACCATCTTCTGTAGTATTGGATAATAAAACTACAAATTCTTCACCACCGAAACGAGCTACAATATCCCCAGATCTTTTTAATGTATTCTTTATTACATCAGCTACATTTCTTAAGCATCGATCTCCAGCTAAGTGTCCATAACTATCGTTATACATTTTAAAGTTATCAATATCTACCATAATTAAAGATAAAGGAAGATTTTCTCTTATACTACTCTCCCATACCTTTTGTAAAAAACTATCAAAATATCTCCTATTAGAAATATTAGTAAGTGGATCTATCATTGAAATTCTTTCCAAATCTTCATTCGTTTTTTTAAGCTTTTCATTTGCATTATTAAGTTCTTGAGTTCTTTCCATAACATCTAACTCAAGTTTTTTATTTAGTGCTCGAAACCTTCTAACCCCATATAAAGATATCAGGGAAATTAAAAATAGGATTATAATAATTGCATATAGAAAAGTTCTCTGTATGCTCTCTTCAGTAAAATAAACAACTTTTTTCCCTTGCCAATCACTGAGTATATCTGCCATTGTCCCGTCATCATTTAACTCTTCTAACCCAACATTAATTAAATTTAACAGTTCTTCATTTCCCTTTTTTATTGCTATCCGTGAATATTGTGTTTCTATAGGCTTCTCTAAAACCTCTATCCCTTCCACTTTGCTCTGAGCTAATTCATATTTACCTATCCACCTATCAGCAACAATGGCATCTAGTTCACCAGACTTAATCATTTGAAAGCCAGTGTTCCAGTCTGATATTGTCACTATATTTATTCCATCATATTCTGTTAGTAGGTAATATGGATATCCTCCAGATTCTACACCTACATTTTTATCTTTTAAATCAATAGCTGTATAAATATCTGTGTTTCCGTATTCTTTAAATATAGAAAAATCCATTCTTAATAATTCATTTGAAAAGTCATAGAGTTTTTCTCTCTCTGAACTAGGATTAATTTGTAGCAATGCATCTGCTTCTCCTAATAACACCTTATTCTGGGCTTCTTGCCATTCAGTAGCTTTAATTTCAATTTTATATCCAATTTTTTTACCGAGCTCTTTTGCTATGTCAACTACTATTCCTTTTGCTGTTCCATTTTCTTCAAAAATAATGGGAGCTATATTATTATTACCCATGAAAACCAGTGTCTTTTTATTATTATTATAATCTGAATACAAATATGTAATTTGTTGATATAGTAGAAATACTACTATTAATATCATGGCAAATAATACTATATTTTTATTAAGTTTATTTTTCCCCATGATATATCACATCCTGATATTTGTTTTTTACAGCAGAGTTTATTTACAGCTCATCATTAGTAATATCAATAACGTTATTAATAATATTATATATGTATATATTTTTTCAGTCAATTTATACAAGTAAAGTAATTGCTCTAGACACTATAATAAAAAGATCTAATAAAATTAGCTCATAGGCTGTACCTATAAGCTAATTTGCAAAATTTAACAGAGCATTTGCAATCCTTCTGCCAACAAAGTAGTTAATTGCTCCGGTTTTTTCAAATATTTTTCTGCACAAGACATTTCTCCAGCTACTTTTGTCATTAGAATATAGGTCTTCTTTTTGTCTCTTTCAAATCCCAAAATCTTAGGAACTGGCAGCTTTCCCTGTAACCATTCCATGACATGATATTCATTCTCTGATTCATCACTTAACGTTTGTATTTTAAGAACTTTATCATTAAACAGAATCTTACATTCCCACATCATCAATAGAATACTCTTCTTCATCAATAAAGGTTTTAGTTTTTTTAGGTCATCTAATTTATTAATAGTTATATCTGTATAAATATCACTTTTTATAATCATAATTAACTCCTATATTTATAGAGATAATTATATATTATTTTTACAAATACTACATTCTTAAATGATCACTTTCTTACATTCTTATTCTATCATTTATAATGTACTACCTATTTCATTAAACCACCTTACTTATTTATCGATTGCGTATAACGTTCTTGCTATGTTGTGACGTTCCACATGTTTTTCGTGGAATGTCTGAAAATAACATGTTATCTGTAGTAGAACCCTAAGAATTACTCAAGAAAACTAAGCCTTTAAAGTAATTGACATTGTTCTTACACAATATAAGGATTATACGTATTAACTGCAATTTATTTAATGTTATTCTTATATAAATTCTGTTACTTTATCTATAAACAGTATCCCATCTAAATGATCAATTTCATGGCATAAACATTTTGCCAAATCTCCTTCTCCAGTTATGATAATTTCTTTTCCTTTTTCATTTAATGCTTTTACTTTAACCTTTTTAGGTCTTATTAATTTTCCCCATTTACCTGGAATACTTAAGCACCCTTCTACAACCTTTTGCATTCCTTCAGTCTCAACTATTTCTGGATTTATCAGATATATTATATCCTCACCCATATCTATTACAACAGCTCTTTTTAAAACCCCCAACTGTGGCGCTGCAAGCGCCGCACCATTTTCTGTATTATTCAATGTATCTACCATATCTTTAAGTAAAGTTAAAACTCTATTATCAATCTTTTCTACCTGTCTACTTTTTTTTCTTAATATATCATCGCCCAAATTTCGAATATTCCTTAATGCCATTTTTTTAACCTCCATTTGCAAATATTATATAATTCTTTTCATCATTTACCTACCTATCTTGTTATTGAAGAGTATGTTACTATTATCTAATATCTATCTTATTTATTTTATCTTTTTAGGGTCTGTTAAAGAATATTGCTGAAATTTGTGTTTATTTTAACTTGATTCATTTAAAATATAGTGAAAATTCCAAAACAATGTCATCAAATACTAGCAAATTAAACTATTTTATAAAATCAACATCTTTCTTAAGCATAGCCTTTCTTTGAAATACTTTGTTATTACAGATAACTTATTTTTTCTCGAATCTTATGTCAGGAATACCACCAATTTTAACACCTTTTCCGAATCAACGTTCAGGAATATCCTCCTATAGATTTACCTCCCACAAAATTCCCCTACTAAAATATATCATACAAAGGACTTCGTATCTTTCTTATAGTATTTTTAGATACATGCGTATATTTTTCAGTAGTCTTTGAGCTAATATGTCCTAGTAGTTCTTGTATATATCTTATATCAGTTCCTGATTCTAGTAAATGAATAGCAAAAGAATATCTTAGTGTATGAACTGATACATCTTTTTGTAAGAAAGCTATCTTTTTTCCTCCTGGAAACAACCAATCTTTAGGTTCATAAATCTGTTTATATTTATTTACTATATCTAATGCTACTTGGGATAGCAATGTATGTATATCTATCTTTTCTTCCTTCCCCTTGTACTACATGTAATACTATCCTATCTTCATAAATATCTTTAACTTTTAGTCTCACTACCTCTCCAACTCTTAACCCTGAAGAATACACTAGATTATGATTAAAAAACCTTATAACATTATTACTGTAGGATTCTATACTCTTATCAAAAATATCAATTAATTCATGGAATTTAATAGTATCTAAATTAAAAACTTCTATTATTTTATCAATACTTTCTTCTATATATGGAATAGCCCAGTATTTTTCTTATGCTTCCCATACTCTACCATTTATTGTTTTTATCTTTCGGACTTTTTCCTTGTCATAATTAAACTTAATATAAAGTTTGTCTTTATTTATTACTACAACCCATATATCTATATCCATAAGCTCTAATTCCTTTTATTGGTTATTACTATATACCATTCTATCATATTTTTCAAAATATTCATTTGTTTTTAGCGTTTTTCAAATATATTTTTCAAAAAATCCTATCAAAATCATTCCTTTAGAATCTCATGGGTGGAAATGCATTTCAAGTTATACTGCTTCCCATATTTCTTTATGTATAATTGATGGATGACTTTCTTCTATATAGTACATTAAGGCTTTTTCATTTCTAGTACACAATAGCCCCCTAAACAAAATATGTTCCCTAAGACTAACTTAAGGAACATAAAACACATCTACATATTTACTTAAAACCTTCTAAACCTTTGCTATTTCAACCTATTTCTTCTCTATCAACACAACTGTCTCAACGTGCGGAGTATGTGGAAACATATCCATACATTTTACTTTCTTTACTTCATAACGAAAGCTTTCAAATTCTTTTAAATCTTCCACTAATGATGTTGGCTTACAAGAAACATACACTATGCGTTTAGAATCAAATGCTACTATTTTTTCTATTGCAGATTTATGAACTCCTACTCTTGGTGGATCTAATATGATTAAATCTGGTTTTATATTTATATTATCTATTTCTTTTAATACATCTCCAGCTATAAATTCACAATTATCTAATCCATTCAATTTTGCATTGTCACGAGCTTTTTCTACTGCTTCTTCTACTATTTCTATTCCTATTACTTCGTTAGCTACTGGAGCCATTATTTGAGCTATTGTTCCTGTTCCACAATATAAGTCAAATACTGTTTTATCTTTTGTATCTCCTGCATATTCTCTAGCTATTTCATATAATTTTTCTGCTCCAGATGAATTTGTCTGGAAAAATGAAAAAGGAGATATATTAAATTCAAGTCCTAGTAATTTTTCAGTTATAAAATCTTCTCCATATATTGTAATAGTTTTATCACTTTGCACTACATCTCCTAAATTATCATTTAGTGTATGAAGAATACCTTTTAACTGACCTATATAATCAATATTTTTTAATCTGTCAACTAAATCATCTAACTCTAATTCTTGCTGTGTGCTTGTTACAAGATTTACTAATATTTCACCTGTAATTTCTGCTTTTCTTATTACTAGATGTCTAAGTACTCCTTCATGCTTTCTCTTATGATAAAAAGGTACTTTCTTTTCTCTAAAATATTCTAAAACTACATTAAGTATATTTGTAAAATCATCATCTACTATCTCACAATATGGAACAGACAATATTTCATAAAATTTCCCTTTTTGATGCATTCCTAATGTAAGTGGACCTTCTTTATATTCATCTCCAAATGTAAATTCCATCTTATTTCTATATCTCCATACATTTGGACTTTTTTCTATACCTTCAAATTCAAATCCTTCAATACCTGCTTTATGAAATAGATCTAATACTTGATTTTTTTTCATTTCTAATTGATCATTATATGTTAAGTTCTGATAACTACATCCTCCACAATCCCAAAAGTGAATACATTGAGGCTTTATTTCTCTTTCACTTCTTTCTATTACTTCAATTAGATTTGCATCTATTTTATTTTTTCTATTTTTCTTAGTTCTAACTTTTACTATTTGTCCTGATGTAGCACCTTTTACTACAACTCTTTTATCATTATATGTTCCTATGCCTTTATTAGGAAACTCAGTTTTTTCTATTTTAACTTGAAATTCTTTCTTCTTTTTTGCCATATCAATTTTCACCTCTCAACTTTCTATTATAAGTATAATATATTATTTGCTTAAAACAAAGAAAAATAAACAAAAAAATAAACTCTCTTATGAGAGTTCAAGCAAAAACTATCTTAAAATATTAGTGATTCCAAAATCACCTTGTAGATACTTTATTGCTATAACTTTATTTTCTTTTACATAAAATTCATCACTCAATCCATCTACTATCTTGAGACCTCTTCCACCAGTATTTAAACTCAAAGGATTGTATTCTTCTCTATTATATATAAATCCTTCACCTTCATCTTTTACTTCTATTTTTAAATATTTATCTGATATTTCTATTAGTAAGTCTACAAGCTTTTCTTTTTCTCTTCTATTACCATGACGTACTCCATTACAAATTAATTCATCTAATATAAGTCTTGCTTCGAATAATAATGAGTCATCTTTTATTATTGATTGTAAGTTGGATTGAATACTCATAAGATCTTCCTTTATAGCTATCAAATCGCTTTCCAAAGATCTTTCAATTGTATAACTCAATGTCATCACACCATTCTATTATGATTATTTTTCTTTCTATAATTTAATTACCCTTTTTAAATATGAATAATCTTTAATTAACTTGTTTTTTGCTTTTTATATTAGTATAATATAGTTGTGATTCAAATGTTTAAAACATTTGAATTGTGGGTAACATTTAATTAGTTACATAATATTACTATATATATGAAAGGGGTTTTGATGATGAAAAAGTATGTATGCATACCATGTGGTTGGGTTTATGATCCTGCAGAAGGAGATCCAGATGGAGGAATTGAGCCAGGTACTGCTTTCGAAGATATTCCAGAAGATTGGGTTTGTCCAGTTTGTGGCGCTACTAAAGATATGTTTGAACTAGAAGAATAAGATTTTAAAGGCTTCCTAAATTAGGAAGCCTTTTTTATGTGTTTAACACTTTTTTTATTATATTCCATACTTTATCTTTATTCAACTTCTTTGTAGCAGAAAAAGGTATTACTAAACTTCTATCCTTTATTCCTAGTTCTTTACATATAACAGATACTTGTTTTGATCTTTGATTATTTGATAATTTATCTGCTTTTGTAGCTACTATTATGCCTTTAAAACCTATTGACTTTATCCAATCATACATCATCTTATCATGCTCACCAGGACTATGTCTTATATCAAGTAATAAAATAACTTCTTTTAGAGATCTTCTTTCTGTGAGATATCTATTTATCATATCTCCCCATTTCTCTCTTTCTTTTCTTGATACTTTTGCATATCCATAGCCAGGTAAATCCACAAATCTAAAATCATCATTTATATTATAAAAGTTTAATGTTTGTGTTTTTCCAGGCTGACCACTTGTTCTTGCTAATTTTTTTCTGTTTATAAGTGCATTTATAAGAGAAGATTTCCCCACATTAGATCTACCTGCCAAAGCTATTTCAGGTGAATCTTCTGGTGGGTATTGAGATGGTTTTACTGCTGTTATTATTATTTCAGCTTTTTTAATTATCATCTTTTTTCTCCTCTACTAAAGCATGTTCTAATACCTCATCCATAGTTTTAACAAATACAAAGTCTATATTTTTCTTTACTTTGTCAGGTACTTCATCAAAATCTTTTTTGTTATCCCATGGCAATAATACTTTTTTAATACCTAATCTATTTGCAGCAAGAACCTTTTCTTTTACTCCTCCTATAGGAAGAACTCTACCTCTTAATGTTATCTCTCCTGTCATAGCCACATCACCATTTACAGGCACATTAGATAGTGCAGAAATAACTGCTGTTGCCATTGTTATACCAGCTGATGGTCCATCTTTAGGTATAGCTCCTTCTGGCACATGTATATGAATATCTCTATTACTATGGAATTTTTCATCAATCTCTAATTCCTTTGTTTTAGATCTAATATAACTTATACCAGCCATAGCAGATTCTTTCATAACATCTCCAAGTTTTCCTGTAAGCTGAAGTTTTCCCTTTCCTGGCATTGGAGTTACTTCTATTGATAATGTCTCTCCACCAACTGCTGTCCAAGCAAGTCCAGTAGCTATTCCTATTTGATCATTTCTTTTAGTTTCATTTCTTCTATATTTTGGTGTGCCTAAATATTTAGAAAGTGTTCTCTTATTTACCTTTACAGATTTTATTTTTTCTTCAACTATTCTTTTAGCAGCTTTTCTCATTACATTTGCTATATTTCTATCTAACTCTCTAACTCCTGCTTCTCTTGTATAGTCTTCTATTATAGAAGCTAAGGTATTATCTGATATTGATATATTTTTTTCTGTTAATCCATGTTCTTTTCTTTGTTTAGATACTAAATATTTCTTTGCTATTTCAATTTTCTCATCTTCAGTATATCCTGAAATTCTAATTACTTCCATTCTATCTAATAATGGTCTTGGTATTGTATTAAGTGAATTAGCCGTTGTTAAAAATAAGACTTTAGATAGATCAAATGGAACCTCTAAAAAATTATCAGTGAATGTATTATTTTGCTCAGGGTCTAATACTTCTAGTAAAGCTGATGCAGGATCTCCTCTGAAATCACTGTTTAACTTATCTATTTCATCAAATAAAAATACTGGATTTTTTGAACCAGATTTTTTTATGGAGGATATAATTCTACCAGGTATAGCACCAACATAAGTTCTTCTATGACCTCTTATTTCAGCTTCATCTCTTACTCCACCTAAACTCATTCTCACAAACTTTCTATTCATTGCTCTTGCTATAGATTTTGCTATAGAAGTTTTCCCAACTCCAGGAGGTCCTACAAGACAAAGAATCGGCCCTTTCATATTTTTAGCAAGTTTTCTTATAGCTAAATATTCAAGTATTCTTTCTTTAACATCTTTTAACCCATAATGGTCATTATCTAATATTTTTCTAGATTTTTTTATATCTAACTTATCTTTAGTTTGAATATCCCAAGGAAGTTCTATTATCCATTCTAAATAATTTCTTATAACACCTGTTTCTGCTGAAGAAGGTGATAATCTTCTTAGCCTTTCAGCTTCTTTTATTGATTTTTCTTTTACCTCTTCTGGCATATTTATATTTTCTATTTGCTCAATATAATCATCAACTTCTGCATCTAGTCCTTCTTCTTGACCAAGCTCTTTTTGAATTGCCTTAATTTGCTCTTTAAGGTAATATTCTTTCTGAACTTTATTAATTTGATCTTTTACTCTAGAGTTTATTTCTTCTTCTATTTCTAACACTTCTATTTCTTCTTCTAGCATTATATGAAGTACCTCTAGACGTTTATACGGATTAAATGCTTCTAATACTTTTTGTTTATCTTCTGGGTTTAATTGGATATAGGAAGAAATTACATCTGCAAGTCTTCCTGGTTCTGTTATCTCAGAAATTGAAACTAATATTTCAGAAGATAAATTATCTGATGCCTTAACGTATTCTTCAAAATTATCCATTACAAGTCTCATCATAGCTTTCATTTCTTTGTCTGATTGTATTTCAGATTCATATACTAACTCTTCAACTTCCACTTCAAAAAATGGATCATCTTGTAATACTTCTCTTACCTTTGCTCTATTTATACCTTCTACCAAAACTCTAATAGTATCTCCTGGAAGTTTGAGCATTTGCTTTATCTTACAAATTGTACCTACTTCGTAAAAATCGTCTTCTGTAGGCATATCAATTTTTGCTTCTTTTTGTGAAGTCAAAAATACTAATGAATCATTTACCATTGCCTCTTCCAAAGCATTTACCGACTTATCTCTTCCTACATCGAAATGTATTACCATATAAGGAAATATTGAAAGTCCTCTAAGTGGTATAAGTGGTATTGTTCTCTTGTTTGATTTTGCTTTATATTTATCCACCCTAATCTCTCCTTTAAATCTTTTTATTATAAATCATAACTGGGTAGAATTTTAATACTGATGTTAAAATTCAAGTAATACTATTATATTAATAAAAACACCTTACTGCAATAGTATATCCTAAAAATGATCTTTATTAAAGTATTACCCTAATTAATATTAAAATATCAAAAGCCGAGGGAAAACCCTCGGCTCTGTTTTTAAGAAGCATTTTCTTCTTTATCATCTTTATCTTTTTTTCTTTTTTCTGATAAGACTAATGTAGGTTCTGAATTTTTATCTATAGAATCTTTAGTTATCAGACATTTTTCTATATCATCTCTAGATGGTATATCATACATTATATCTAACATAATCTCTTCTAATATTCCTCTAAGACCTCTAGCACCTGTTTTTCTTTCAATAGCTTTTTTAGCTACAAGTTTTAATGCATCTTCTTCAAATTCTAAATCAACATTATCAATATTAAACAATTCTTTATATTGTTTCACAAGAGCATTTTTAGGTTTAGTGAGTATTTCAACTAAAGCTTCTTCATCAAGTTGACTTAATGATACTATAACAGGGAGTCTCCCTACAAACTCAGGAATTAATCCATATCTTAATAAATCTTCAGGTTGAATAAGCTTTAACATTTCTCCCACATCTTTAATTTCTTTACTTTGAATGTCAGCTCCAAAGCCCATTGCTTTTTTTCCTACTCTTTGTTGTATTACTTTATCTATACCATCAAAAGCTCCTCCTACAATAAATAATACATTAGTAGTATCTATTTGTATAAACTCTTGATGTGGATGCTTCCTTCCACCTTGTGGCGGAACACTAGCAGTTGTTCCTTCTAATATCTTAAGAAGTGCTTGTTGGACTCCCTCACCACTTACATCTCTTGTTATAGATGGATTATCAGATTTTCTTGCAATCTTATCTATTTCATCTATATATATAATACCTTTTTCAGCTTTTTCTACATCATAATCTGCTGCTTGAATAAGTTTTAGAAGAATGTTTTCTACATCTTCTCCTACATATCCAGCTTCAGTTAAGCTTGTAGCATCAGCTATGGCAAAAGGCACTTTTAATATTCTTGCTAATGTTTGAGCAAGTAATGTTTTACCAGAACCTGTAGGTCCAAGCATTAAAATATTACTTTTTTGAAGTTCTATATCATTATTATTCTTTCTATTTATCCTTTTATAATGATTATATACTGCCACAGCTAAAGATCTTTTTGCTCTATCTTGTTTTATTACATAATCATCTAATATTTCATTTATTTCTGATGGCTTTGGTAACTCATTCATGTCAAAGTCCATATTTTCATCAAATTCTTCTTCAATTATCTCTTGACATAACTCTATACACTCATCACAAATATATACATTAGGTCCTGCAATAAGTCTTCTTACTTGTTCTTGAGACTTGCCACAAAATGAGCATTTAAGTTCTTTATCTTCAAACCTTGCCATTAAGACACCTCTTTTCAATTATTTCGCGGAACTTATGACCTCATCAATCAAACCATATTCTTTCGCCTCATCAGCAGTCATGAAATTATCCCTGTCTGTGTCTTTTGATATTCTTTCTAAATCTTGACCTGTTCTGTCGGATAAAATCTTATTTAATTTATCTCTCATTTTCAAGATTCTTTCTGCATGTATCTTGATATCTGCTGCTTGGCCTTGTGTTCCACCTAATGGCTGATGAATCATAACTTCAGAATTAGGTAGTGCATATCTTTTACCTTGTGCGCCTGCTGCAAGTAAAAATGCACCCATGCTTGCACACATACCAACACACATAGTTGATACATCAGGCTTAATATATTGCATTGTATCATAAATTGCAAATCCAGATGTTATAGATCCTCCTGGACTATTAATATAAAGTTGGATATCCTTATCAGGATCTTCTGCCTCTAAAAATAACAATTGCGCTACTACTAAACTTGCTGTTACATCATTAATTTGATCACTTATAAATATTATTCTTTCTTTTAATAATCTAGAATAAATATCATAAGATCTTTCTCCTCTATTTGTTTGTTCTACAACCATTGGTACTAATGCCATAAACAAATCCCTCCCGGTACAATTATATATTTTAAACTAGTTTAGCATTATCTACTAAAAACTCAATAGTCTTAGTCTTAATTATACCCATCTTGATTGATTCTAAATCTTCATCTCTCAAGTTCTTTTTAAATTTGTCTACATCTTGTTTGTATTGTTCTGCATATTTTTCTAACTCTTTATCTACATCTTCATCAGAAGCTTCAATATTTTCTTTTTTTCCTATCGCTTCTAATACAAGATCACTTTCAACTAATTTTTCTGCATTTGGTTTTAATTGTTCTTTTAAATCTTCTATTTTAGAATTTGTAAGTTCTAAATACTTCTCTAAATCAAGTCCTTGATATCTTAATTTATAATCAAGATTTCTTATCTCTTCATCAGTTTGTGAGTCTATCATTACTTCAGGTATCTCAACTTTTGAATTTTCCATAACTTTTTCTATTACATTATTTTGTAACTCTGCGTTTTCTTTATCTTTTGCTTCTTTTTCTAGTTTAGCTTTAATATCTTCTTTTAATTCATCTAAAGTATCAAATTCACTTACATCTTTTGCAAATTCGTCATCTAATTCAGGTAATTCCTTTTCTTTGATTTCGTGAATTTTTACATCGAATGTTGCTTTTTTACCTTTTAATTCTTCTGCTTGATAGTCTTCTGGGAATTCTACATTCACTTCCACATCTTCACCTGTATTTTTACCTACTAATTGTTCTTCAAAACCTGGAATAAATTGCCCTGAACCGATTTCTAATGTTTGGTTCTCAGCTGTTCCACCTTCAAATTTTTCTCCATCTACTGATCCTGAGTAATCAATTACTACAGTATCTCCTTCTTTAACTTCTCTATCTTCTACTGCTACAAGTCTAGCATTTCTATCTTGCATAGTCTTTAATTCATTTTCCACATCTTCATCTGTTACATTATACTCATTTTTTTCAACTTCTATACCTTTGTATTCACCTAACTCAACTTCAGGCTTAACAGTCACTTCTGCTGTAAATATTACTGGCTTTCCTTTTTCAAGTTCAGAAATATCAATATCTGGTCTATCCACTGGCTCTATCTTATTTTCCTCTATAGCATCACTATATGCTTCAGGAAGTATTATGTTTATTGCATCCTCATAAAAAACACCTTCACCATATCTTGATTCGATTATTTTTCTTGGTGCCTTTCCTTTTCTAAAGCCTGCTATATTAAATTTAGATCTGTTTTGTAAATATGCCTTTTGAACAGCTTTATCAAATTCATTATACTCTACTTGAAACTTTAAAGTTACTTTGTTATTTTCTTTTTTTTCTACAGTTGCACTCATTTATTCGTTTCCTCCTTAAAATCGTAAATCTATTTAACCTTTGTCAAACTATGATAGAGTTAATTATATCATAATAGATGCGTTACAAAAAGGTTTAAATGTAACTTTATACCTACATACTAAAAAAACCCATGGATCTACCATCGGTTTCAGCATTTTGTCAATGGTGCGGGAGAAGGGACTCGAACCCCCACGTCAATGACACTAGATCCTAAGTCTAGCGCGTCTGCCAAATTCCGCCACTCCCGCATAAATATAATAAACTCTTCTTCAACAGATTTTATTATATTATTTATCTTTTAAAATGTCAATAGAATAGAAAATAAAAAAATATTCAAAAAATTTTTATTTTTATGTTTAACATTCATATTTTGAGGTATATATATAATACTATTAATAGAAGGGGATGATTCCACCAAAGTAAAAAAGTATTAGATTCATTTAATTTACAAATCTCTAAGTATTATCATCAAAGTAATTGTCTAAACGATTATAATAATTTCTTAAATGTGTAACAGCAAAGTTTAAGAAATATTATCAAATCAGTTAATATGACAAACTTAATGATAATATAAAAAATGAGAAAAGTAATATATTAAAACTTTAAGGTTATTGTATTTAAAGTAATTGTAATACTTAACCTATACAAGTTAAGTCGATAAACAAACTTTAAAATGATAAACTTTAAAGAAAATATCTATAAGTAGTAGTATTTAAATAGTAGTATTAAAGAAAACAAAAAAGTAAATAGTAGTATTATTTAAGTAGTAGTATCGGGTATTTAAAAAGAAAGGAATGATTCCCCCAAAAATTAATAGTGTTACCTCATAGAAAGGAACATCTCAAGAATTTATAAGAGATGTTCTTTTCTTTATGTTTTTAGAAATATAATATGTTATAATCAAATTAATAAAACAAATGGGGGTATCTTTATGAGCGAAAACTATAAATTTAATCAAAATGAAAAATGTGAATATTTCCCTTGCCATAAGGTAAATGATGTTAAAGAGTTCAATTGTCTTTTTTGCTATTGTCCTTTATATGCATTGAAGGATAAATGTGGTGGAAATTTTAAATATAATAATGGAATAAAAGATTGTAGTGATTGTACCATTACTCATAGTAAAAATGGATATGATCATGTAATGAGTAAAATAAGTAAAATAATAGAAATTGGAAGTAAAATAGATTAGGATAATCCTAATCTATTTTATATTTCAATGTAAAAATTTACCCGAATAGTACAATAGTAATCTATTATCAAAAATATCAATATTTCAGTACACTAAAGGGTATATATATTAGATGTTAAGAATAACGTATGATCGGAGGCAACTATGGACTATAAATCTTATCAAGAAAATTTATTAAGATATTTATTATACATACCTAAAAAAGATTTAAAAAATACCATATCTAGAATTCATCCTGAAGATGTATTAGATGCATTAAGACTTTATGAAGGTGATAAAAAGAAAATACTTTTAAAAATTCCTGAGGAAGTTATGGTTGATATAATTGATCAAGCAGAAGATGAGGAAAAATATGAGCTATTATCTTTAATGCCTGAAAAAAACCAAAAAAAAATAATTGAAGAAATGTCATCTGATGAATTAACTGACCTTCTAGGTTCAATATCAAATGAAGAAGCAAATAGAATCATATATAATATGGATATTAATGATGCAGAAGAAATACGAGAATTGCTTAGCTATGAATCTGATACTGCTGGTGGTATAATGGCTACTGAATTCATAGCTATAAGGGAAGAAATGACAGTTGCAGATACTTTAAAGTACTTACAAAAAGAAGCCCCTAATGCTGAAACTGCCTATTATTTATATGTATTAAATGATGAAGAAAAATTAAGAGGTATTGTTCCTCTAAGAGATTTAGTTATACGAAACTTTGATGTGGTTATAAAAGATATTATGAATGAAAATGTTATAAAAATACCATGGGATATGGATCAAGAGGAAGTAGGAAATATATTCGAAAAATATGGATTCTTATCCATGCCTGTAGTAGATAATTCTGAAAAAATGTTAGGAATTATAACTGCTGATGATATTTTTGAAATAATGAAAGAAGAATATACTGAAGATATGTATCTTTTAGCTGGTCTTGATGAAGATGAAAAAATTGAAAGAACTATAGGTGAATCAGTAAAAAATAGACTTCCTTGGCTTTTTGTAAATCTCTTAACTGCAATATTAGCTTCAATAACAGTATCTCTATTTGAGAGTACTATTAGTAGAGTAGTTGCTCTTGCTACATTTATGCCAATAGTAGCTGGAATGGGTGGAAATGCTGGGACTCAGACTTTAACCCTAATTGTACGTGGTATTGCAATGGGCGAACTTGAAGTAGAAAACACTAAAAAAATATTATTAAAAGAAATTAGTATTGGATTATTAAATGGATTAGCAATTGGATTTGCTATAGGAATTATAAGTTTTATCTGGGAAAAGAATATTGTATTTGGTATTGTAATAGCAACATCTATGATATTAAATATGTTAATTGCTGCTATATCAGGATTTAGTATACCTATTTTACTTAAAAAATTAAATATAGATCCTGCGCTTGCTTCATCTGTTTTTGTAACTACAATGACTGATGTCTTAGGTTTCTTTTTCTTTTTAGGACTTGCTAGTATTTTTATTGAATTCCTTTAAACACTTATGATAAAATGGTTAAGTTAGGTTAATTTATGTATATTTAAGGAGTGAATTTTTTTGGATTATGTTATATTAGTTTTAGGATTTACTGCACTTATTAAAGGAGCTGACTTTTTCGTAGATGGTGCTTCTTCCATTGCAAAAAAATTTGGTCTTCCTTCTATACTCATTGGACTTACAATAGTAGCATTTGGTACTTCTGCACCTGAAGCTGCTGTAAGTATAAAAGCAGTTACTACGAACTCTAATGGTATTGCAGTTGGAAATATAATAGGTTCAAGTATATTTAATATACTATTAGTTGTAGGAGCAGCTGCAACCATTAAACCAGTTAGGATAAAACTTAAAACAATATTTAAAGAGTTTCCTTTTTTACTATTAGCTTCAGGAATGTTAT
The DNA here is from genome assembly GCF_009911265.1 of Senegalia massiliensis. Taxonomy (NCBI): domain Bacteria; kingdom Bacillati; phylum Bacillota; class Clostridia; order Eubacteriales; family Clostridiaceae; genus Senegalia; species Senegalia massiliensis. The sequence goes on from NZ_QXXA01000014.1 coordinate 78,876, forward strand.
TTGTGCTAAGTTATGATAAAGTTTTACAAGGAACAAATGTAAATGAGTTGTCACGAGGAGATGGAATAGTATTACTCTCTATATTTCTAGTATTTATATATTATATAATAGAAATGGCTGTATTTTCAAAAGAAGATAGCACAGACTTAGTTGAAACAGATGGAATAGAAGAAATAGCCTTATGGAAATCTTTAATATTTACAGGCATTGGACTTTTAGGGATAATATTCGGAGGTAATTTTGTAGTTACTTCAAGTTCTTCTATTGCATTATCTCTCGGTATGAGTGAAACTCTTGTTGGACTTACTATTGTTGCAATAGGTACTTCATTACCAGAGCTTGTTACATCTATAGTTGCAGCATTTAAGGGAGAATCTGATATTGCAATAGGAAATGCAATCGGTTCAAATATGTTTAATATCGTGTTTATATTAGGAATAACATCAGTTATTAAACCATTGCCAATTGAAAATAAAGTTTTTTTCGATATATTGTATCTTATAGGCGCAACTATTCTTACATTTATATTTGCAAGTACTAGAAAGCAAACAAGTCGATATGAAGGGATATTTTTATCTCTAGCATATATTGGATATATGGTATTTATATTAATAAGAAATTAGGACAACTCATATGGTTACCATATGAGTTGTCCTAATTTTTATATGAATTCTATATTATTTGTCTTTACTAAATTCTAATATAGCCTTTTCAAAACATTCCATTGGTGGATTTACTATTCCTGCACCAATTTGTCCTACACCTGCTTCTTTATGTGCTATTCCAGTATTAATTATTGGAAGAGTTGAAGCTTCTATTACTTTTCTAATATCTATACCTATGGCTGAACCTCTAAAGTTCAATGTAGGAATAGCATAATTAGTATTTTCTGATACTGTTATTGAATACATCTCTTCACTATAATTTATAGCATCATTAACAGTACCACCAACAAATTGTACTATGGGAAGGGCCCCTGCCATTACAAATCCACCTATTCCTGATGTTTCTGTAATTGTACTATCTCCAATATCAAGTGCTGCATCATCCTCTGTATATCCTGGGAATAAAAGACCTTTAACCATATTTGCTGGTGCTGTAAACCACTTATTACGTCCAAGTCCACTTATTCTTATGCCAAATTCTACACCATTTCTTGCCATAGCTGTTACTACAGTAGAATTCTCTATTCCTTCTGCTGCATCTAATGCTACTTTACATGCTGGCATAGAAAGATTTAAGAAATAATGATTGTTGTCTTTCATAAATTGTAAAACTCTTTTTATTACATCTTTATCTATATCAGTCTCTAATAAATAAGTAGATATTTCTCTAAAGAAAAGACTCGTTGCAGCATTATTTCTATTATGACCTTCATCACCCATTTGTACTGCTTGAGATATTATAGTCTTTAAGTTTATTCCACCATCTACTAATTCCAATGCTTTTTTAAGAGTTGGAGCAAATTCTTTTTCTATCCATTTAAGCCTATCTATTACTTCATCATTAAAAGCACCATATCTTAATACTTTTCCAAGACCTTCATTTATTGTACAATATCCATAATTACCATGAGTTTTATTTTGTATTATATGAACAGGCATAGAAGGAGATATTATTCCTGCCATAGGTCCTACAGCATTATGTTCATGTGCTGGTGCAAACTTTATTTTTCCACTTGCAGCAAGTTCTCTTGCTCTTTCTTCATTTTTAGCTTTACCCTCATATATTAAAGCACCTATTACAGCTCCTTGTGCTGGACCACACATATTTTCCCACTTTATTGGAGGACCTGCATGAAGTATTGTATTATCATCCATATTTGGTATTACATCTTTAGCTGTACCTACGTCAACCAAGAAAGGATTTGCTTCTTTTATTATATTTACTGCCTTTTCATTAGCTTCATTTATTTCTTTATCTAATTTTTCAAGTTTATCTAAAGCTTCAATTAATTCCTTATTCCCGCCAGCAGGTGGTTCCCAATCTACTTGTACTACATCTCTACTTTGAAGTTCTAAATCATTTTTAAATTTAGAAGTTCCTATATTTATTATTTTTAAATCTTTTCCAAAAATATTACTTATTCCACTCATATTTATACCTCCTTAAGCTAAAATTTCTGCAACTGTATTTGCTGCCTGAACATTACTATCAGCTACTATTACTCCTGCATCTTTTAACATTTTAGTCTGTTTATCTAAATTTTGTTTATCTTTATCTGTTCCACAAATATATGCTACAAATATAACTTCTCTATTATTATCTTTTGCTATTTGTTTTGCTTCTTCTATAGCAGGTAAAGTTGCACCTACTGGATTTTCATGAGAACCATAACCTAATTCAAAATCTAATAATATAACTCCTACACTTTCATCTTTTACTTCTTTTTTAATTTTGCTTAACCTTATCGTAGGATCTATCATAGGATGAGGTCTACCTTGTGTAAATTCATCTTCACCTAAATCTAATAATACATTTCCTAGATAATCTTCTACATTCTCTAATTTTTCTTCATCACCTTTTGCTACATTGCTTTTTATCCCATCTAATTTGTCTCTTAAAATAGATAGACTCTCTGCACAAAGAGTTCCACCACCATATAATCCTCTTACATATTTTTGACCATCTTTTAATTTTTCTTTTCCATCTATAATTTGTTGTTTTAATTCATTACTATTTTCATTTGTATCTATTTTTTTATTCTTATCCGATAATTCTACTGCTTTTTTAGCTGTATCATATAAATTATATCCAAAAGTAGCCCCTACTTTTTCTACTTCTTTACTATCACCTTCAATAAATGATACTACTACAGGGGTGTCTATTTCTGATACTCTTTCTAAAATTTTCTTCTCTACAGATTTTGCTGGTGGTTTAGAAATAAGCACTATTACATCAGTAGAATTATCTTTTTCCAATGCATTTATTGATTCTAGCATCATTATTCCACCGACTTCTTCTTTTAAATCACGTCCACCAGTACCAATTGCTTGAGAAATTCCCCCACCTAATCTATCAATTTGCACCATAACCTCTTGAAGCCCTGTACCTGAAGCAGCTACAAGGCCAATATTCCCTTCATTAACCTTATTTGAAAAACATAATCCAGTATTATTTATGCTAGCTGTACCACAGTCTGGTCCCATAACTAATAAGCCTTTGTCACGAGCCTTCTTTTTAAGTCTTACTTCATCTTCTATTGATACATTATCACTAAATAACATTACATGTAGATTATTATCTAATGCCTTATCTACTTCTCTTGCTGCATATTCTCCTGGTACAGAAATTACAACCATATTTGCTTCTTCTATTCTATTTATAGCATCTGATATAGTTTTAGGATTTTTCTTTTCTCTTTCCCCATTATCAGAATTTTTATAATTTAATAACTCATCTACTTTTTTATAAGCTTTTTCATAACTTTCTTGGTTGTCTGCCTTTATTGCAATTATAAGGTCACTACCTTTTGAATTCATTGATTCTTCAGTATCTAAACCTACATTTTGTAATAACTCTTTATTCATATCTGTACCCATTGATATAACTGCATCTTCTATGCCTTCTAAATCTGTAATCTTGCTAGATAGACTCATAAGAGTTACAGAATCATAATATGAATTTTGTCTAATAACTGTATTTGATACCATTTAAAATTCCTCCATTTCATTTTTCATCAATTGTAAGTAAAAATCCTAATACTACTCCTATACTCATATCTGTTCCAGAAGAAGATCCTATAGTTAAAAGATTTTTAAAAGATTTTAAATATTTATCACTATTGTTATATAAAAATGAATATATAAAATCATTTAAATATTCCCTATATTTTTCTTGAGTTGCTGCTTTTAACATTGCTCTACTTACATCAGTTGTAGATTTTGTATCTAAAGGTATTAAATCTTTTATTTTATGAAATAAATCATCATTCTTCTTAAATATAGTTATAGCTGCCATAAATCCTGTTAAAAAATCGTCTCCTGAAGGGGTAAGTCCCATTCCAAGTCCTATTAATCCTCTAATATTTGTCTCTTGGATATTATCTTGTTTAACTTTTATATAAAAATCATCTATTTTTTTCGAAAGTTCCCTTTCTATTAAATTATCTGAATTATTTTCTATACCTAAAAAGTTTTTTAAATAATAATATTTACATCCTCCACTACTACCCATACTTTGTATCATCATATTAAAAATGCTTATATTTTTCTTTATATCTTCAATAGAAAAATTCTGTATTTTTTCTCTTTCTAAACTCCATAACTGTGTACTAGATAAATCAATTTCTATTTTTCCTATAAATAAATTATCTCTGTTTTTAATTATCTTTTGATCTTCAAATATTATATCTTTAAAACTACCATCATAATCTATTTTTAAAGTATATGGTGCATTATCTGTTTTATTATTTGAAATTGTATAAAGCGTACCATTATCAGATTGAATATTTACTACTTTGTCAAATATACTATGAATATCACCTTTAATATTTTTTTCCTTTAAAAAATATTGGAACTCTCTATCTAAATATAATCCTTTAATTTTATTAAAACTCATTTATACCTCACCTTTAATTTCATCTTTTGGTAATACAATATTTAATACTATTGCAATTATTGATGCTGGCACAACTCCCGAAGTTAAAAATAATTGAATATTTGTTGAAAATTGAGAAGTAACTTCTGGAACTAGATTAAGCCCTACACCTATACCTATAGATATAGCAATTATCAATAAATTTCTGCTAGTAAATCTAATATTCTTAAGTAAAGTAAGTCCAGAAACCATTACCATAGAAAACATTGCAATTGTTCCACCACCTAATACAGCTTCTGGCATTATTGAAATAATTGCTGCAAACTTTGGAAGTAATGCTAATATTAATAGTATAATTGCCCCTATCTTTACCACATATCTACTAAATACTCCAGTTAAATTTACTACGCCAATATTTTGAGTATAGGATGTATTTGGAAAAGCATTAAAAAATGAAGCAATTGCACTTGCTACTCCATCTGCTAATACTCCACCTTTTAGTTCTTCTGGAGTAGCATCTCTACCTTCAGATGCACTAGTAAGAGCAGATATATCTCCAATAGTTTCTATTGAAGTAGCTATATACATAAATACCATTGCTACTATAGCAGAAGGTTCAAACACCCATTTATATGCTAAAGGTCTTGGAAATGATACCCAAGATGCTTCTAAAACTGGTGAAAAATCAATTAAGTTCATGAAAATAGATAAAATATAACCTACTACAAGCCCTATTAATACAGATGAAGATTTTGTAAATTTACTACCAAACTGATTAAATATAATTATAGTAATCAATACAGTAGTGGATATGAATAAATTTTTAAAACTACCTATATCTCCACTTCCTCCTGCAGCTTGTTTTATACCTACAGGAATAAGAGTCATTCCTATACTTAAAACTACAATACCAGAAACTAATGGAGTAAAAATTTTCTTAAGTCTATCTAAATTCAAGGCTATAAAAATTTCGAATAATCCTCCAATAAGACTTGCACCAAGTACTGCTTCTATACCAAATTGTGTTCCTATTGCTAAAACTGTTGCAATAAAAGCATTACTTGTGCCCATTACAATAGGTAAACCTGAACCAATTTTACCTTTTCTACTTATCTGAATGAAAGTAGATATTCCAGCCATAAATAAGGCGCATTGTATTAAAAAAGTAGTTTCCTTTGAATTTAATCCTAATGCATTTGATAACAATAGTGGGACTGTAATATTTGATGCAAACATAGCTAATATATGTTGAAATGCCAAAGGAATACTTTTTGATAACTTAGGTTTATCATTTATACCATAAATAATATTGATTTCTGTTGTATTATTCTCCATTTAAGTTATATCTCCTCATTATTATACTTGTAAATAAAGGGATTAATTTAATCCCTTTATTTATGGTTTATACAAATATTATAGCAACTATTGTAACTAATATAAATGCAGGTATAACATATTTCACATTTTCCTTTATAACATCCATTATTTCTAAATCAAAACCATCTGCTAAAGCTGCTACATTTATTTGAACTGGACTTATTTGAGTACCAAGTCCAGTTGCTATTGCAACAAATCCCATAGCTTCTGATGGTAAGCCTAGTACTGATAATGTTGGCAATATAAGTGTTAATACTCCTGCTGTAAATGCTCCAGAAGGTATTGCTATTAAAAATGCTGCAACCATAGCCATAGGAAGGATTATAGCATCAGGTGCTTTAGATACAAGACCTGCTAATTGTTCAAAAGTTCCAAGTTCACCTATCATATTTATAAACGATAAGAATATTCCTACAGAAAATAATGTAGTAAGTATAAATTTAGAGCCATCAATTAAAGCTTCACTTGTTTTGTCAATATTAAGTGGTGTACATATTACAGTTAATATTGCTGTAAAAATTACTGCTGTTGCTGGCGTGAATAAAGTTATTCCTATAAGATTATTCAAATTACTCCCAAGTACAACTAATGTTAAAAGTGCTATAGAAGGTATTGCTCTTTTTACTAATATAGATGTTGATACATTCTCTTCTTGTTTATTATCTTTACCTTCTCTTATTAAAGACCCTCTTCTATAAACTCCATAAACTGCAAGTGCTGCTGCAAGTACAAAAAATACTATTGTATAAGGTAACATTGCGTTTGCATGAGCTACAACATTACGTCCTGCACTTTCTGCAGCGATTACTGTTTCTGTTGAAGCTGGGGAAGTAGTAAAACCAACTGCTGTTGCTATTGCCATTCCTGCTATAACTTCTGGAACTGCTCCAAGTGCTATTGCTACAAGGGGTGCTGTAACCATTGTATTTCCTGCCCCAAGTCCTGCAGTGTATGTTGCAAAAGCTTGAATTAATACCATTATTCCACCAAGTATAGCTATTTTTCCTTTTAACCCTCTTTTAGCAAGTTCAACTAAAGATTCTATACTTCCTGCCTTTGCTACCATTGATGCTGCTGCTGCATATAATATTGGTACTGTAATACCTAACATATTACCTACGCCACCAATAAACAGCCCCGTAGCTTCACCTATACCAATACCTCCTATTATCATAGCAAGTATTCCACCAACTAAGCCTGCAAAAAGCATATGCTTTCTCATAAATAATAATATTAAAATAACTACTAAAGGTATAACATTAATTAATAATTCCATTTAAATTCCTCCTTTTTAAAATGACCCCATATATTTGATCTTTCTATTATTGCTTTGTGTTTTTTATTTGTATCTATAACAATAAATCTTGCTCTTTGTTTTTCTTTAAATTCATAATTATTATTAAATAAAGAGGAAGGAATAACAGAAATCATATCAAATATATTAGATAAATCATCTATCCCACCCATATGTGACCCATGAGCAGCTATAAGAGCTTCCTCTAATAAATTCCCATTTCCAAAAGGGTTAAATGGATCTCTTATGTTATCAGAACCTATACTTACATCTATACCTTTTTCAAGTAAATCTTTTACCCTCGTTATTCCTCTTCTATAATTTTTATCATCATTTCTTCCTTGTAAATATAAATTAGTAGAGGGAAGTGTAACTATACCTATCTTTGCCTTTTTGATTAAAGATAAAATATTTTTAATATCTTTTAATTTATTTGCTGATAAACTACAACAATGTCCTGCTACTACTCTACCTTGATAATTTTCATATATAGTCTTCTCAGCTAAATATTTAACAGTAAGTTTATCTGGGTCATCAGTCTCATCAATATGCATATCAATATCTTTATTATATTTTTTAGCCAATTCAAATATCATATCAATATGTTCTTTAGGTTGCTTCTCTACGGCTGGTATACCACCTACTATATCTGCTCCAAGCTTCAAAGCATCTTCTAGATATTTGTAATTATTAATATTTTCTATAAACCCTTCTTGAGGAAATGCAACTACTTGAATATCAATTTTTTCTTTAAACTCCTCTTTAAGTTCTAAAATAGCACGAATACCTTTCAATTCTATGATTTCATCAACATCTACGTGAGTTCTTAAATATCTAGTACCATTTTTATATGAAAGTTCTAAAGTTTTTATAGCTCTATTTTTTATATCAGCTTCAGACATATTTTCTTTATAATTAGTCATTATTTCTATAGCTTCATTTAAAGTTCCTGATTGATTAGAAGCCTTCTCTCCAATTAAAGCTTTATCTAAGTGCATATGACTATCTACAAATCCATTAATAACGATTCTTTTATCTACATTTATTATCTTATCTACTGTTATGTTCTCTATATTAGAATAAATCTTTTCAATATATCCATCTTTAATATATATATCTTGAATTTCATTTTTAAAAGGCATATAACAATTTTTAAATAAAAATTTCATTTTACTCCCCTCTATTCAAGTATTTTTACTTCTCTATTATTGTAGCTATTGGTCCACCACCTGCAGGACCTTGATGCTCTGCTCCTCCAGAAACATATACCATAGGATCTCCTACTATAGAAGATATTACAGCATTTACTACAGATCTTGCTTGTCTTGTATGATTTATATCAGAATCTGTAAGCATTGTTGTTCTTCTATCTCTTACATATCCATCAGGAGATGCTTCAGCTTTTGCTAATATATTTACTATTCTACTTTTTTGTTCTTCTGTTGGAAGTTTATCTACTTCAAGACCTGCATCATTCATAGATTCTATTACTGCTTCTAAGTCTATTGAATCCTTCATAACACTATGACCTATTCTATATTTACTTACTGATTTTTTAGAATTACCTAAAAGGATTATTTCACAATTTAATAGTTCAACCCCTGCTGAAGTTGAAGCTATATTTGAATAAAGATTCCAATCATGTAATATAGAATCATTTGTAACTTTTGATTCTTCTATTTCACCTAAAGCAAGGGCAACACCTAGTGCTGATGCTCCTCTTGTATAACCCATAGACTTATAAGTATCTTCTACAGCTACATCTTTACCTCTAGAATATGCATCATTTATTCTATCTGAAGTTAATAAAGGTGTTTTAATTTGTACAAAATGAACATCTTCTTTATTTTCTATGCCTGTTTCTTTCATTAATTCTAATACAACTCTTTTTACTTCCTTTACCATTTCCATTCTTCCCATTTCTTCTGGTAAAAACTCTTTAGTAAATCCAACACTTAAAGCTAATGATTTTTCATCTTTTTCCTCTGCCTCTATTTGCTTTTTGGTAAAAATAGTTGCATGAGGTGACATAACACCTTCTGTACCACCACTCATTACAAATGCTACAGTTTCACCTATTTCATCCATTGACTTATCTAATTCTCTAGACAAATAAAGTTTGAAGCTTTGAGTAGCATAACCTCTAGTAAAATCATTTACACAACCATTACCTTCTGTTTTACCAAGAACTGCTACTATTTCCTCCGGTTTTATTTCACCACTATCTACTAATTTTTTAAGTCCAGAAACATCTTCTGGTCCTGACATTGGTACTCTGTAAATATTTACATCCATCATGTGTATTCTCCTCCTCGTATAATAATCGTTTTCCTGTTATGATAACATTGTATCAATTTATTCGTTTTTTATCATTGTAAAAAAGTCATAAACATTTAAAAAAATATTGTCAAGCTTTGATAACAATATATTTTCACATATAAAAACTAGTATATTTACGTTATAAAATCTTAATAACCTAAGTAAAACAAAAGATAGTATAACTCTAGAGTTATACTATCTTTTGTTTTATTACTATATCTAAAATTCTATTTTAATCCTGAAAAAAATATCCAAAACTTTAGAAGTTCTTTATTTGGATACTTACATTTCACCTTTTGATTTAAACCATATATATATATTATAAGCTAGTACTATTTCACCTATTTCAAACCCATCATCAATATTTATTCCTAATTCTCTTAATTTCTCCATTCTATATCTAAGTGTATTATAATGAATATACATATTTTTAGCTGTTTTTTGTAAGTTAAAATTTGTATCAAGTACTCCTTTTAAAGTATTCATCAAACTTAAATCATGGGTATTATCATGTTCAATTAATTTCCCTAATTTTTCATTTACATACTTTTTTAATAGTTTTATATCTTTTATTTCTTTAATTAAATTTATTACTCTGAAATCTTCATAATGAATTAAAAATGAATCTTTATTTAATGTTTTTCCTATTTCTATACCATTTTTAGCTTCTTTATATGCAAGTGGTAATTCATTTATTTTTTCTATTCTTTTGGATATTCCTATTCCAACTTTGCCCATATATTTTAATTCATTTAATATTATTTTAGCAATATTCATTAATATCTCCTTGTTATATTCAAAGCTACCTACATTTACAAATATAACTAATGAATCATCAATATGTGCTAATTTAATTTTTCTTAACTCGATATTTATTTCTTTACTTATAATATTTTCTATGGTTTTTTCTTCTATTAATTTTTCATAATTTTCTCTTTTAATTTTTTCATCTTGAACAAGTAATTTTAAATCAATTATTACCTGTGGAAATTCCAATTCCCATCCAAATGACTTTGCTTTATTTACAGCTTCTGTTTTAGAGCTTATATTGTTTTCAAGCATCTCTCTTATAAAAGAATTCAAATAATTTTTTTCTTTTTCTAATATTGCTCTATTTTTATGAAACTCAGAGGCCAACAACAATGAAGCTTGATTTAATGCAACTAATATACTCTCATCTTCCCTATTACATTTTACTACCATTAAATACCCAAAAGAATTATTACCAGCTTTAATTCTATTTATTATATAATTATCTTGTTCTATTTTTGTTCCATCAATAACCAATTGTAAATTCTCAGCATTAACAAGTTGTTTGTTTTCCAAATAAACTAATTTTTCCTTAATATTTTCTGATGTTTGTTTTATGTTAAAGTCATTATCAAACAAAATTACAGGTGAATCTATAATTCTAGAAAATTCTTCAATAAGTGTATTTAACCCTTCTCCTTTTAAAAAAAGTTCCATCATTTTATTATTTACAAAGTTTCTAAACTTAAGTATTCCTATATGCTTATTTAATGATAATTCTAATATTTCATTAACTAAATTAGATAAATTTGAACCCTGTGGAAGTTTTATCAATGGGAACCCTAATTTATTAGCTTGTTCAACCATTACTTCTGGAATCCTTGGTACATATCTTTGAGGCTTTATACAAATTCCTGATAAATTCTTAGATGCTAGTTTAGGAATTAATTCATCTTTTGCTTTTTCATCTTTGTATATTGGATATAGAGTTGTAACAAGTAATGACTTTTCTTCAATATATGAAAAAACATCAGGAACTTCCATTAGAAAACCATTTTTTACTTCATTATTAATTCCATTTGCTCCACCTATTAATTTTGCTCCATTAAATCCTTTTAATTTTAATATATTAGCTACTGTACTTTCCAAAATAAAACCTCCAAAAGTTACTTTTTATAGCTACACTATTATATCAAATAACAGTTTCTTTTAATAGACATAGAAAAAAATAAAGATCCTTGGCAAGCTCAGGATAACAAATGTATATCATTTTGAGCTTGCAAAAAGATCTTTTTATTATTTAAGTTTTATTAAGAGTTCTCCATTTTTAACTTGCTCTTGTTCTTTAACTAAAATTGAACCTACTATTCCTTTCGATGGAGAATTTATGATTGTTTCCATTTTCATAGCTTCAATGATAATTAGAGGTTCGTTTATTTTAACTTCCTGTCCTTCCTCTACAAGTACCTTATAAATAGTCCCTGGAATACTAGCACCAACTTCTAGTGGATTATCAGCATCTGCCATTTGAGTAAATATTTCATTTGCAATTATATTACTTGCCTTATCTTTAATTTTTATTTCTCTTACATTTCCATTGACTTCAAATGATAAAATTCTATAACCTTCATTATCTAACTTGCCAATTTGAATAAGTTTAACTACTAGTATTTTACCTTCTTCTATTTCTATTTCTGAAGTCTCTCCTACAGTTAGACCATGGAAATATATATCACTTCCCATTCTGCTAAAGTCACCTTCATCTTTTATATATTTTAAATACTCGCTAAAAACTTTTGGATATAATGCATAGCTTAAAAGTTGTCTTTTAGTAGGTTCTATTCTGAAATTTTCTTTTAAATGTTTCTCTATCTCTTCAAAATCTACTGGTGGTAATAATTCTCCTGGTCTACAGTCAATAGATTCTTTATCTTTTAAAACAAGTTTTTTAAGCTTTTCAGGAAATCCACCTTTTGGTTGACCCATCATACCTTTAAAGTAGCTATCTACAGAATCAGGGAAACTCATTCCTTTTGCTTTATCATAGATATTTTCAGGCGTTAAATCATTTCTTACCATAAATATAGCTAAATCTCCTATCATTTTAGAAGAAGGAGTTACTTTTACAATATCACCCATCATTTCATTTGCCTTTTTAAACATTTCTTTAACTTCTGTAAATCTATGACCAAGCCCAAAACTTTCAACTTGTGGTTTTAAATTTGAGTATTGTCCACCTGGTATTTCATATTTATATATTTCAGCTGTACCTGATTTCAATTCAGATTCAAAATTCCCATATACAGGTCTTACTGCACTCCAGTAGTCATCAAGTTTTTGAATATCATCTAGACAGATACCAGTATCTCTATTAGTATTTTCGAGAGCTGCTACTACAGAGTTTAAAGCTGGTTGACTAGTAAGGCCTGACATACTATTAAATGCTGTATCTACAATATCTACCCCTGCTTCTGCAGCCATTATAAGGGTAGCTACTCCATTTCCACTAGTATCATGAGTGTGTAAATGAATAGGCATAGATACTTCTTTTTTAAGCTCTGTAATTAATTCAAAAGCAGCATAAGGTTTTAATAAGGATGACATATCTTTGATAGCTAAAATATGAGCGCCTGTTTTTTCAATTTCTTTAGCTAATTTTATATAATAATCCAAATCATATTTAGTTCTCTTTTTATCTAATATATCTCCAGTATAACAAATAGAAGCTTCTGCTATTTTACCAGTTTTTAAAACTTCATCTATAGCAACTTTCATTCCATCTAGCCAGTTTAATGAGTCAAATATTCTAAATAAATCAATTCCTGCATTTGCTGATTCTTTTATAAATTCTCTAATTACATTATCAGGATAGTTTGCATAGCCTACTCCATTTGCTCCTCTAAGTAACATTTGGAATAAAATATTTGGAACTTTTTTTCTAAGTTCTATTAGTCTTTTCCAAGGACTTTCCTTTAAAAATCTATAAGATACATCAAATGTAGCTCCTCCCCACATTTCTAAAGAAAATAAATCTTTTCCAAGTATTGATGTATCATTTGCAATCTTTGTCATGTCAACTGTTCTAAGGCGAGTAGCCATAAGAGATTGTTGAGCATCTCTCATAGTAGTTTCAGTTACTAGTAATTTATTTTGATCTTTAATCCAATTTACAAGTCCTTCTGATCCATTATTATCTAATATCTGTTTAGTTCCTTTTAAATTATCTATTCTTTCTAACTTAGGAACCATAGGAACATCAAAATCCTTTTTATCTCCTTTAACTTCATTAACTATTTTTTCCCCTAAAAACTTCAATAATTTTAATTCTTTATCTCTTGTAGGTTTAATATCAAAGATTTCAGGATGACTATCTAGAAAATTCGTATCACATTCTCCATTTAAAAAAGTTTCATGCATTAGTATATTAATTAAAAAAGCTGAATTGGTCTTTATACCTTTAATAGCAAATTCTCTAATTGATCTTACAGCTTTTCTTGCAGCATCTTCAAATGTTCTAGAATAAGATATAGTTTTAACTAAAAGGCTGTCATAATAAGGGCTAATTACTGATCCAGTATACCCATTTCCTCCATCTAATCTAATACCAAACCCATTTGCTGAACGATAAACATCAATTTTACCTGTATCTGGCGCAAAATTATTTTTAGGATCTTCTGTTGTTATACGGCACTGAATAGAATATCCACGTACATCAACACTCTCTTGATTTGGTAAATTAATCCTAGATGAATCTAGACTATATCCTTCTGCAATCAATATTTGAGATTGAACAATATCTATACCTGTTACCATTTCTGTAATTGTATGTTCTACTTGAATTCTTGGATTCATCTCTATAAAGTAATGATTGCCTTTGTTATCAACTAAAAATTCAACTGTTCCTGCATTTCTATAATTTACAGATTTTCCTATCTTTATTGCATCCTCGCATATAGCTTTTCTTTTTTCATCTGAAAGTGAAAAAGCTGGAGTAAACTCTATGATTTTTTGATGTCGTCTTTGTATAGAACAATCTCTCTCAAAAAGATGAACTATATTGCCAGATTTATCTCCTAATATTTGAACTTCTATATGTTTTGGATTTTCAAGATATTTTTCAATAAAAATACTATCTATACCAAATGCTTTTTTAGCTTCATTTTTTGCACTTTGGAATGAAGAAATTAATTCATCTTCATCTCTAACAATACGCATTCCGCGTCCTCCACCACCAGCAGCTGCTTTTAGCATAACAGGATATCCACAGTGGTCTGCAAATTTTAATAATTCTTTTTCTGAATTAATAGGTTTTTCTATCCCTGGTATTGTAGGAACTCCAACTTCTTTAGCTACAATTTTTGAAGATATTTTATCTCCTACTTGTTTCATCATATCCTCAGTTGGTCCAATAAATTCTATATTAGCCTCATTACACTTTCTTACAAACTCAGGGTTTTCTGATAAAAACCCATAACCAGGGTGTATTGCATCTACCCCTTTATTTTTTGCAAGATTTATAATCTCATCAATATCTAAATATGCTTCAATAGGGCCTTTATTTTTCCCAATCAAGTAGGATTCATCAGCTTTTGTACGGAATAAGCTCTTTCTGTCTTCATGAGAATATATTGCTACTGTCCTAATACCTAATTCATGACATGCTCGAAATATACGAATAGCAATTTCTCCTCTATTGGCAACTAAAACTCTTTTAAATTTTTTCATGTCATTTCCTCCTTCATTGGAATTCTAATTCTATTATTATTATGTTTTAATATTATATAATATTAAAACATTGTATAACAAAATCGTAACATTTGCAATATAAAAAAACACTAGGAAAAATCCTAGTGTTTTATATATTATTATTCTGATTTATATACTTTAGTACCACTTTCACCTTTTAAAGCTTCTTTAGCTCTTTCAAGTGAAGCTATTATAGTAGTTCTACCCATTTTTGATTCTGCAAATTTCATAGCAGCTTCAACTTTTGGTAACATACTTCCTGGTGCAAAATGCTTTTCTTCTATATATTTTTTAGCTTCTTTTATGCTCATTGATTCTAAGTCTAATTGATCTGGTTTACCAAAGTTAATTGAAACTCTATCTACTGCTGTAAGGATAAATAGATAATCAGCATCTACTATTTCAGCTAATTTTTCACTGGCAAAGTCTTTATCAATTACTGCTGGTACACCTTTTAAAGAATTTCCTTCTTCAACTACTGGTATTCCACCACCACCAACAGTGATTACTACTTGACCGCTATCTATTAAAGCTTTTACAGTTTCTTTTTCTACTACATCTACAGGTTTTGGAGAAGCAACTACTCTTCTATATCCTCTTCCTGAATCCTCTACCATATCATAACCTTTTTCTTTTCTAAGAATTTCACACTCTTCTTCAGTGTAGAAACTTCCTATTGGCTTAGAAGGATGTTTAAAAGCTTCATCATCTTTATCTACTACAACTTGAGTTACTATTGTAGCTACAGGTTTTTTAGTATTTCTCTTTTTTAATTCTTCACCTATTGCATTTTGAAGGTGATATCCTATATATCCTTGACTCATAGCTCCACATTCTGGGAACGGCATTGAAGGAACAGCATCATCTTCACTTGAAGCAACTTCCATTGCTAAGTTAATCATACCAACTTGTGGACCATTACCATGTGCTATTATTACTTCATTTCCATCTTCTATAAGATCAACTATTGGCTTTGCTGTATCTTTTACCAATTCTAACTGTTCTTCTGGTGTTTTTCCTAAGGCATTACCGCCTAATGCAATTACTATTCTACTCATAAGTACCTCCTAAAAATTTTATAGTATAGTTAGTTTCATAGTTTTTAAACCTATTTAAGTATATTTTATCATGAATTGCATAAAAATCCATAGTAAATTTAAATTTTTTTATAATTTAGCAAATTCCTATAATTTTCACTTGAAATTTTGTCTACTATTATCATTTCTTAATCCATCTAATGTCTCTTCAGGATATAATTTACTAGTAGTATCTTTATTAGTATAAGACAATACTAGTACTCCATAAATATCAATCACCCCTAATTTCTTATTTTTTTAAGTACCTCAGATATAGTCATAGGTAAAAGTGATAATAATCCTACATAAATCCAGTGAACTCCATCTAAGCTTGATAGCTCAAATATATTCCTTAAAGGTGGAATAAATACTACACTCAATAAAAGTGTTGCTGATAATGCTATTGCACCTATAAGGTATTTGTTTGAAAATACTCCAACCTTAAACATACTTTTATCCATAGATCTTATTGTTAAACTATTTGCAAATTGTGAAACTGCAAGTGTTACAAGAGCCATCGTTCTACCTGTTTCAATATTTACTTCTTTACCTAAATAGAATGCAATTATAGTTACTGCACCTATTACAAAACCCTTTACAAATATACTAATACCAAGTCCTCCTGCAAATATACTTTCATCTGAAGCTCTTGGTTTTCTATCCATTATACCAGGTTCTGGTGGATCTACTCCAAGTGCAAGTGCTGGGAAACTATCTGTTATAAGATTAACCCATAATATATGAATTGGTAAAAGTGGAGTTGGCATCCCTATAACTAATGCTACAAAAAGAGCAATAATTTCTCCAACATTACAAGATAAAAGATAATGTATAGATTTTTTAATATTATCAAATATACTTCTTCCTTCTTCTACTGCTGAAACTATTGTAGAGAAATTATCATCAGTAAGTACCATATCTGCTGCTTCTTTTGATACATCTGTGCCAGTTATCCCCATAGCACAACCAATATTAGCTCTTTTAAGTGCCGGTGCATCATTTACTCCATCACCTGTCATTGCAACTACTTTTTCATGACTTTGCCACGCTTTTACTATTTTCACTTTATGCTCAGGAGAAACCCTAGCATACACAGAGTATTTTTCAACATTTGCTGCTAATTCACTATCAGATAGTTTTTCAATTTCTTTTCCTTCTATAGCTTCTTCATCACTTTCTAATATTCCAAGTTCCCTTGCTATTGCTATAGCAGTTATTTTATAATCTCCTGTAATCATAACTGGCTTAATTCCAGCACGCCTACATTCCTCTACAGAAACTTTAACTTCTTCTCTAGGTGGATCTATCATACCACTCATACCAACAAAGACTAAATCACTTTCTACTGATTCACTATTTATTCTGTCAGGAATTTTTTCAATATCTTTGTAAGCTAAGCCTAGAACTCTCAGAGCATTTGAAGCCATATTTTCATTTTCTTCTATTATTTTTTGCTTATGTTCTTCAGTTATATCTTTTACTTCTCCATCTATTAATATACCTTTACATCTATCTAATATTACATCTATTGCGCCTTTAGTAAATACTCTATAGTTATTTTCTTTTTTATGAATTGTGCTCATCATTTTCCTATCAGAATCAAATGGCACTTCTTCTACCCTTGGCATTTCTTCTTCTAATTTTTTTCTATATAATCCTTTATCTCTTCCCAATACAATCAGAGCTATCTCAGTAGGATCTCCTATAGCTTTTTTTTCTCCCTTATTTTCTTCAATAGACGAGTCATTGCACATAAGTCCTGTCATTACAGCTAACTCTTCATCTGTATTTTCTATATTAACATCTTCTGAATCAATTAATTTATTATAAGTATAAACTTTAGTTACAGTCATTTTATTTTGTGTAAGTGTACCAGTTTTATCAGAACAAATTACTGAAGCAGTTCCAAGTGTTTCTACTGCTGGTAATTTTCTTATTATTGCATTTTTCTTTATCATACGCTGAACACCTAAAGAAAGTACAATAGTAACTATAGCTGGAAGTCCTTCTGGTATAGCTGCTACAGCTAGAGATACAGCTAACATAAACATTTCAAATACTCCACGCCCTTGGAAATATCCTACTAAGAATATTACTCCACATACTGCAAGAGCTATTATTCCTAAATACTTACCTAATTGATCTAACTTTTTCTGAAGCGGCGTTTCTAAATCTTCCTGACTTTCTATCATTTTAGCTATTTTGCCTATTTCTGTATTCATACCAGTATCAGTTACTATAACTTTTCCTCTTCCATTAGTTACCAAAGAAGTAGAATACACCATATTTTTTCTGTCACCTATAGGAATATCTTTTCCTTCTGGAATTTCTAAATCCTTATCTACTGGAACAGATTCACCAGTTAAAGCTGATTCTTCTACTTTTAAACTTGCGCTTTCAATAAGTATACCATCTGCTGCTATGTAATCTCCAGCTTCTAATATTAATATGTCACCTGGTACTATTTCTCCAGAGTTTATTTCTAATATATTGCCATTTCTTAAAACTTTTGCAGTAGGTTTTGACATATCTTTTAGAGCTTTCAATGATTCTTCAGCTTTATTTTCTTGAACTAAACCAAGTATTGCATTTAATAATACTATTGCTGCTATTATTATAGTGTCCTTATATTCTCCTAATGCTCCAGATACTATCGCTGCTACTAAAAGTATTATTACCATGAAATTTTTAAATTGATTTATAAATCTTTGAAACAAAGTTATACTTTTTTTACCTTCTAATTCATTTGAACCATATTCATCTCTCCGTTTTGTTACTTCTCCATCTGCTAATCCATTTTTAGGATCAACTTTTAATATATCCATCACTTCTTCAGGTTTCTTTTTATACCATAATTCCGAACTCAATATATCACTCTCCTATAGTAACTCTCTATAATATCTTTAATTATTACTATTATTTACCCTTTTATGTATCTTATATTCATTAACTATTTTTATTATGCATTTATTTTTCTGCAAAATAAATTATATTTCCCTGGCAATATTCGACTTTTAAAAACAAAAAAATCTATGGAATTTATCCATAGATTTTTTATAAACTAGTCACATTTTAATTCAAGGCCCATTTTTTCTTCTTTAAATAATCTTATATCCATTATTTTTAAATCATCTGAAATAATTGGTTTAAAGCCCATTTGACCAATTACGTCTTTTTCTAAATCAACTCCAGGTGCTATTTCTGTAAGAGTAAAGCCTTCTTTAGTAAGTTCAAATACTGCTCTTTCTGTAATATATATAACAGGTTGATTTATTTCTCTAGCATATTCACCTGAGAATGTAATCTGTTCTACTTCTTCTAAGAATTTCTTAGCTTTACCTTCTTTTATTATATTTATTTTTTCATCTTTTATTTCAACTTCTAATCCTCCAGCTGTAAATGTTCCACAATAAACAACCTTTTTAGCATTTTGAGATATGTTAACGAATCCTCCACAACCTGGTATTTTAGGACCAAATTTAGATACATTTACATTTCCCTCTTTATCGCATTGTGCAAGACCTAAAAATGTAATATCAAGTCCTCCACCATCATAAAAATCAAATTGATAAGGTTGATCTATTATTGCATCTGGATTAGTAGCTGCTCCAAAACTATTTCCACCTGCTGGTACACCACCAATAGTTCCAGCTTCTGTCGTAAGCTTAAGTCCCTTTATTCCTTCTTCATTAGCTACAATGGATACACCTTCAGGCATACCTATTCCTAAGTTTGTAATAGCATTAGGTACAAGCTCCATTGCTGATCTTCTAGCTATTACCTTTCTTATTTCTAGATCCATAGGTTTTATACTCCCAAGGGTTACTCTAATTTCTTGAGAATACGCTGGATTATATTGCTCAGCAAAAGTTTGCATATGATTTTCTTGTTTCGCCTCAACTATTGCATCTACATATATTCCTGGGATTTTAACCTGACTATAATCTAATGATCCATTTTCAACTATTTTTTCTACTTGTAGAATCACTTTACCACCAGAATTTTTTGCAGCTTGTGCCATAGATAACATTTCAAGATTTAAGCATTCACGTTCAAAAGAACAATTTCCATCTTCATCAGCATAAGTTCCTCTTATTATAGCTACATCTATAGGCATTGCATGGTAAAACATCCATTCTTCATCTCTTAAATTAACTACTTCAACTATATCTTCTTTTGTTATACTATTTAATTTCCCACCTTCTACTCTAGGATCTGCAAAAGTTTTAAGTCCAACCTTTGTAAGAGTCCCAGGTTTTCCCGCTGCTATTTCTCTAAACAAATGTGAAATCACACCTTGTGGTAAATTATATGCTTCAATTTTTTCATCTAAAGCTAATTTACCAACTTTAGGAGCTAATCCCCAATGACCACCTATAACTTTTTTTAGTAATCCTTCATGTCCAAAATGATTAAGTCCTTTATTTTTTCCATCCCCTTGACCTGCTGCATATACAAGGGTTAAATCTTTTGGCATAGACTTATCTAAAAAATACTCTTCAATTGTTTTAGTGATTTCTTCTGGATGCATATTACCTACAAAACCACCTGTAGCTATTGTATCTCCATCTTTTATTAATTGTACAGCCTCTTCAGCTGTCATTATTTTACTCATTTTTATTCCTCCTGAATATTATAGGTTCATATATTTTAAACTATTCCAGTTACTAAATAGAAAAGTGATATTACTACAACTGAAATTAATGGTATTCCCATTGTTACCATTGCAATATGTTTGTAACTTCTCTTATGATCCATATGTGTTACTGCAAGTAAAGTTATAACTGCTCCACAGTGTGGGAATGTATCAAGTCCACCAGCAGCTACAAGCATAATTCTATGAATAGCTTGTGGATTTATATTCATAGCTAAAAATTCTTCTGATAATACTTCAAGAGCTATAGCAGTACCACCTGAAGATGAACCTACTATACCTGCAAGTAATGTAGTTGATATTGCAACTTTAAATACTGATGGTATTGCAAGTGCAACAATTGCTAATTTAACTGTATTAAACGCAGCTAGTGATTTAATAACTCCACCATATCCAACTTCTGATGCTGTATTAAATATTGGAAGTAATCCTCCTACTGCTCCATCAAATACAATTTTATTTGTATCAGTAAGATATTTTCTCATAGCTATTATTATAAATACTACTGCTACTGCAAGACCTATAACAACTGGCCATGTACCATTTACATTTATACCTAAATCTTTATATTTATTAATTACTGAAGCTCTAGTAAAATAAAACTTTGTAAGTCCAAAGTTTAGAGCAAATACTATTAAAATTGGAGTAAATGCTAACAAAAATCCTGGAACATTGTCTCCCATATCTTTAAAGTTTTCATCTGGATGTTCCCCATATCCTTCTCCTTGAGCCATATATTTATTTGCTCTATTATTAAGATAATATACTCCCCCAAAGAACATTATAGCTGAAGACATAATGCCAAGAATTGGTGCTGCAAATGTAGTCGTTCCAAAATAAACTGTAGGCATAGTATTTAAATACTGTGGAGAACCTGGAAGTGCTGTCATTGTAAATGTAAAAGCACCAAGGGCTATTGCTGCTGGTAATAACTTTTTAGGTATACCTGCTCTTCTAAGTAATGTAGCTCCTATTGGATACATTGCAAATACAACTACAAATAGTGATACTCCACCATAAGTAAGTAATGCTGTAGCTAAAACTATAGCTGCTATTGCTCTCTTTGGTCCAAATACATCAGATATCTTTTCAGCAATAGCTATTGCTGCTCCTGATACCCCCATTAATTTACCAAATATTGCTCCTGCTAAAAATACTGGAAAATAATCTTTAATATACCCTGCTGCTGCTGGCATGAATATTTCAGACAATGCATATAGTGCAGGAATTTCTCCTGATACTAGTGCTGCTGACATAGCTAATAGTGGTGCTAGTACAAGTACCGTGACACCCCTATAAGCAAAATACATAAGTGCGATTAACGTTAAAATAATTGATATAACTCCTAACATTGAAAAACCTCCTTGTTTTTATTGTTTAAATATTATAATTGCTATTTACCATTATATTTCCTTATAAACTTGAAAACCTTTTCTATGGTAATATAATAATATTTCATTTCACCTATTTATTAAGCAAAATATATGCCAACAATGAATATGTATTCTAATTTCCTCATCACTTGGCTTGTTTAGAGTATTTACTAGTAATTTTTTTAATGTTGAAGAAAGACCGATTATGTAAATTATAATTTACACAATCAGTCTTTTGAATTTTATATACTAAGTTATAGTGATATTTAAAAGTTGTTAACTTATATTTACATGTTAATATTTTATACGTCATCTATTCCATGCTTATCTATTTTTTTGTATAAACTAACCCTGCTTATTCCTAAAGCTTTAGATGTCTGGTTTTTATTTCCTTTATTTCTTTTTAAATACTCAATAATCATATCTTTTTCCACATCATCTAATACTGTTTTTAATTTTTTATCTCCAGAATATATAGTTCTATTTTTTTCACTAGTTATTCTTTGTGGTAAATGATGTGGTTCAATAGTAAGCTCTACATCTAATAAATTTATAGCCCTCTCTATAACATTTTCTAACTCTCTTATATTACCTGGCCAATTATAATTTTCCAAATATTTTATTGATTTTTTAGATATATCTTCTACATATATACCTAATTTTCTTGTTAATTTATTTTTTAAAGATATTGCTAATTCTCTTATATCTTCTTTTCTCTCCCTTAGTGGAGGAAGGTCAAATCTTACTACATTTAATCTATAATAAAAATCTTCTCTAAATTTTTTTTCTTCTACAAGCTTTCTTAAATCTTTATTTGTAGACGCTATTATCCTAACATCTAAACCTTTTACTGTATTTCCCCCAACACTTTCAAACTCTTTTTCTTGAAGAACACGTAAAAGTTTAGCTTGCATATTTAAAGGCATGTCCCCAATTTCATCTAAAAGTATTGTTCCACCATTAGCTATTTCAAATTTACCTTTCTTTCCACCTTTTTTTGCACCAGTGAATGCTCCTTCTTCATATCCAAATAGTTCTGATTCTAAAAGTTCAGAAGGAATAGCCGCACAATTTAGTCTTACAAAAGGACCTAATTTTCTGTTACTTGCATTATGAATAGAATGTGCAAATAATTCCTTACCTGTTCCACTTTCTCCAGTAATTATAACATTTGATTTTGATTTTGCTACTCTAGATCCAATCTTCTTTAGTTGTTTCATTTTTTCAGTATTACCTATTATACTATTAAATGTATACTTAGCAGATCTGTCTTCTATTACTTCATTCTTATAATATTCAAGTTCTTTTTCAAGCTCTAATACTTTTTGCTTTACAGTATGAAAGTCGCCTATATCTTTGAACATTACCTTACCAACAGCACCTATTATTTTATCATCCCTTTTTATAGGAACTCTCATAGCAATCATTCTATTACCTTGAATTTCTTGTATATCTCCAACTTCTCTTACACCAGTCTGTGCAACAATATGCATTCTTGTATTTTGTATTACTTCAGTTACATGTTTTCCTACAGCATTAGGCTCATTTGTAAACTCTTTATATGCTTCACTCATCATTGTAATTATACCATTCTTATCAACTACTACAGCCCATTCATTCACTGTATTTAAAAGTGTATCTAATATCTCTATATATCCTTGATCTTGCATTATCTTTTCATTCATTTTATTTACTTCTGTTCGATCTTTAAATATTGCAATAGCAGCAATTGATTTACCATTTTCTATTATGGGTATTCTCTTAACTAAAAAGTCCTTATTATTAAATCTAAAAATCTCATTTAATTGCTTTTCACCTTTATCTAAAACATCTAATAATTTAGTGTTTGCTATTATATTTACAATGTTTTTGCCTATACTATCTTCATAAGTTAAATCTAAATATAGCTCTGCTTTTTTGTTCATGGAAATTATATTACCTTTATTATCAATAGCAATAACAGCCTCATCCATAATTTCAAATACTGTGCGTAATACTATATCTTTTAATTTCAACTTTTATATCACCTCTATAAGTTCTATTTACTTCATTATTATTATATCATTTATTATTATAATTAAAAGCTCTTAGTTTATTTAAACTAAGAGCTTTTTAATAAGATTATTTTGGAGGCATTACAGTAGCAGTTCCTTTTAAGACTACATCTCCATTCTGATTTGTACAAGTAGTTTTAAGTTTGATTATATTTTTACCTTCTAGTTTTTCTGATACTTCAACTTCTGCTTTAATAGTGTCACCAAACTTTACAGGAGCAGTAAATTTAAGATCTTGACCTAAATATATAGTTCCTGGTCCTGGCAAGTGTACACCTAATACTGCAGATACTAATCCCGCAGTAAGCATTCCATGAGCTATTCTCCCTTTAAACATAGTATCCTTTGATACTTCTTCATTAATATGTGCAGGATTTATATCACCTGTAATACCTGCATATAAATATACATCTGTTTCTGTAATCGTTTTCTGAAATGATGCCTTTTGACCCATTTCTAATTCATTAAATGTTTTACCCTTCATTTAGCACACTCCTCATAATATATTAAGCAATATGCTAATTACTAAAGCAAAATTCGTGCCAATATAAACATTTAATATATTATTGGGTTATTTTAGTAATATGCAGCATCAATATGATGTTTATATAGTTTAATATTGTTATACAAAGTTTAAAAACTCATAAATTTATGTAAACATAATTTTACATGTAAATTTTTATTAATAGTAAAATTTAATTAAATCTCTTATTACTTTCAATATATTTTAAAAAGTTCTTTTTCCTCTTTGTAATTTCTCTATAAGTATCCTTATTAATTTTTTTATCTTCAAATAGTTTATCGGCTAATTTAATAAATATTCTTGTTATTTCTTCAAGGTCATTTTGATTATACTTCATATTAAATTCCACCTCCAAAATATATATTCAACATAAATTAAAAAAATCCTTTATTAATTTAAAAATAAATAGAATTCCAGGCTAGTTTTAAAGAATTTTCTTAATATTTAATCTTGTTTTTTTATATTGTTAGTTTAAACTTTTTGTAATATAATAGAAAAAGTGAGAGAAAAATATTTTGATGGAAGTATGGTGAATATGGAAAATTTAGTAAATGTAGAAAACAAAATAACATCACTTAGAAATCAAATGCATAAATTAATACACAAAAATAGTTTTATTACTACATCTGAAGTAGTAAACGTAAGTCAAAAACTAGATGAAGCTTTAAATCAATATTACAAAATAACACATAAAATTAATTGACATAATACATATAAAAAAACACTTATTATAATAAGTGTTTTTTTATATGGTGCGCCCTGCAGGATTCGAACCCGCGACAAACTGATTCGAAGTCAGAATGAGTGTGTTTTGAGCGATTTAGTT